>JBBQIG010000332.1:0-6197 GCA_038324715.1 Anaerolineae bacterium
ATGGATTCGCAGCTAGTGTCCCCATACTCGGCAAGAGCAGCATGGTACGGCGCGCACCTTCCTCTAGACCACAGAAACCCGCCAACCGCGCTTGCTCGTTTTGCTGTGCATCATTTTGCTGCACATAGACGGGGGCTGAAGCAATCTCACCCACACTATCTGCCAATGGTGCGCCATCAACCTGTGCATCTAGCCATGCGCTACGGAAATAGTCACCGCCACTGCGGCAGGTCACGCTGGGTGGACAGGCATCGACTCGCTCCACGCCTGTGGGCGGCACAAATTCCCAGGCCGCGGCATCGCTAGGGGCATCCAGTCGGGCAAAGAGATCAGGCCGGCTCAAGATGCCTTCCATAAAATCATGCCAAATGGGAGCCGCACCCGTGACACCACTCGCGCTCTGCATCGGATGACCATCACTGTTCCCTGCCCACACCCCGGCAACAAGATAGCGCGTATAGCCCACCGTCCAATTATCACGATAATCGGTTGTCGTTCCCGTCTTGGCGGCGGCAGGTCGGCTCAAGAGCAGCGGATTATTCACCCCAAAAGCAGGTTGGCGTGCGACATCATCGGCCAAAATATCAGTCACTAGAAAGGCAGCCCCAGGATCTATGACAGGCTCAACCCCATCATCACCTGTGACTTGCGCTTGGTCACCAGCCGCTTGGTCACGCCCCGCTTGCTCACTATCCTCCTGATCCACCACCGACTCTTCTGTTAATTCTTCTGGTAACTCTTCTGTGAAAATCACCTCTCCCCGGCTATCGCGTAATTCATGCACAAGCTGCGGCATGCGATAGACACCGCCATTGGCAAGCGTATGATAGGCCGTGGTCAAATCCAATAAGGTCACTTCACCACCACCCAGCGTCAGACTCAGCCCATACCAATCATCATCCTGCGCCAAGCTACGAATCCCCATCGCACGGGCAACTTCCAACATACGCGGCACACCCACACGATCCAGCAGTTTCACCATCGGGATATTATAACTATTTGCCAGCGCGCTACGCACAGTCACCGCTCCCCGAAATTCTCCATCATAGTTGCGTGGTCTATAGAGCAAACTGTCTGCGCTGGTCAAAGAGCCGCCCAAATTTTCGGGCAACCCAATAGTATACGTAACAGGAATGTCCCAAAGCACGCTAGCGGGGCTAATCAGATTATCGTTCAAGGCTGTAGCGACTAAAATCGGCTTGATGGCGCTGCCCGGTTGACGTGGACTCACAGCCACATTCACCTGCCCTGCAATGGCATCGTTGGTGAAATCAGCACTGCCAACCATCACCAACACCTCGCCTGTTCCCGGCTGCAAGGCAACCAACGCGGCATTGCTCAGATCAAAGATAGGCTGAAATTCAGCCACCTTGCGCGTCACCACCTCTTGACCCCACCGTTGCAGTTCCAAATCCAACGTACTGATGACCTGGAAGCCTGCGCGCCGTGTATACCCAGCGCCCAATTCTGCATCCAACCCTTCAATCACCCTCTGTACAAAATGGGGCGCAAGGTTGGGAGCCAACCCAGGTTCGCCAGCAAGCTCAATTGGTTCTGCAAAGACCGCATCCGCTTCACGCTCGCTCAAGTACCCATGTCGCACCATTAAATCTAATACGGTTCGCTGACGAGTGCGCGCGCCCTCCCAATTTTCATAGGGGTTGAGGTTCGCCGGTTGCTGTGGAAGCCCAGCCAGCATCGTTGCTTCACCCATCGTCAGCTCTGAAGCAGGCTTGCCAAAGTAAACCTGAGCAGCAGCCTCTGGCCCATAGGCCAACTGCCCATAATTGAGCAAATTCAGGTACATCTCCAAAAGTTCTTCTTTTGAATAGAGGTCAGTCAACTCCTGCGCCAACCCAGCCTCAAGCACCTTGCGGTCAACCGATTGGTCATATCGTTGATCAGGCCCCAAAAAGAGGTTGCGTGCCAACTGCATGGTAATCGTGCTAGCGCCCGAAACAATTTCTCCTTCTTGAAGATTTTGCAAAGCAGCGCCAGCAATACGTCGGGCATCTACCCCTGTATTGGTGTAAAAGGTTGCATCCTCCACCGCCACAGTTGCATCGAGCAAAGCGGAAGGCATTTGCTCCAGCGCAATCCACACGCGACGACCTTCGCCAAACATCTCGCCAATCAGCACGCCGTGACGATCATAAATGCGCGTGGTTTGAAAGACACGCGGCAACTCACCCGGCTGATACTGGCGCATATAGGCTTCTGCTGCCGACAATGGGCTTTCCGCGCGTTCGGCACCCAGCAAATTGGCGCGGTTGCCCATCAATCCGCCGCCGCACCCGGTCAGCAACAAGAATAGAACGAGAAGAAGGCTAGCCGCTAGATTGCGATGCAGCCGGTTCAGCCAATTTGGCTCTACAGACGCGTTGGCATTCATTTTCAAAGTTTGGTCGTTCATGAGTTTGGCAGATGATCTCACAATAAAAAATATTTTGCCCACACGCAATCCTTGCGTATGGGCAAAACGTTGACAACCCGTATCAAAGTTCCTACTGCGTAAATTTCAGAGTGTAACTCTTGTGTGAATCTTTAGAGTATGAACATAAGAAGGCAAACCGCTTGCCAATCTATTCATTCTCTCTACGATCAATTGACGCCCTGCCAAATTACATAGTGGCAACCGAGGTCAGAAGCGCCCCCTTGGCGATGTGGCACAGTCACAGTATCACTCACCGACGCGCCTGTGGCATCTACCAATGTGAGATAAATGTTGTGTGAAGTCTCTACTGCTGCCACGGGGAAACGATAAGCGCCATTGACAGCCGCAGCGTAATTACGATTGCCCAACTCGTCACTATAGACTACAGCCACCGATTGAATAAGCTCCCCGCGCGCATTATAAACAGAGCCGAGCACAAAGTCACCGCCACAACTTGTGTCGTGCGCGACACCCGCCGAACCATAGTAAGAGGAAGGAGCCGCTGTATCTTGATTCACAACATCAGGTGCAACTGCTGGTCTCGGAGCAACCATCACATCTTCCTCTTCCTCCTCTTCCACTGGCCTTATCTCTACAACCTCCTCAGCCAGCCCGCCGCTCACAACATTGACTCTTACAACTGTATTTCCAAAAACACTCCGCACGGTCGTCTCAATTTGGGCACATGCGCCAAGGTAAAGCACACTATTTCTACTCGAACCCCACTTCAATGCCGCAAGTTGTTCATCACGAATGCGACGGGCTATGGTCTTCTCTGCGGCTGACAATTCCTTCTCTGTAGAATCCACTGTAACATTTATTGTGGAATTCACTACCGAGTCTGCTGTAGAGCTTTCCGTAGAGTCTTCTGTAAAATCGGTCGGCATAACGGGATTCCGACGAGTTCCATTGAACGAAGGCAGTGCAACGAGAGCAGCATCCGCATCATTTCCCATAATTTGGATAGTTTTGATGTCGGGTAATGCGCGGGTTAACCCAAGGGGCAAACGCAACAACTGGCGCGTGACCCCACTTTCAGCACTACAGGCGCCAACAGGCACCCTGCCGCCACCTCGGTCCACATAGACCATATTCATAGAAGCCACAATTGCGCTATCTGCCAGCGCACCATCTATGCCCGTACGCTCCAGCCATTGCTGATCAAAGACTTCATTCTGCCGGCAGTCAATGCCCGTTGGACAAGCAATCCGTTGCTCAACAACGCCAGCAGGTGGAACAAATTCCCATGCGGCTGGATCAGCGGGGGCCTCGAGTAAAGCCAGCAACTCTGGGTCAGCCAACACAGCTTCCATAAATGCACTCCAGATCGGCGCGGCACCCGTCACACCACTCACATTGCGCATGGGGCGACCATCGCTGTTCCCTGCCCAGACACCGGCGACAAGGTAACGTGTAAAGCCTTCTGTCCAGTTGTCGCGGAAATCAGAAGTTGTGCCAGTTTTGGCCGCGGCAGGTTGGCTCAAACGCAAAGGATTATTGACGCCAAATGCTGGCTCGCGTGCTTCATTATCACTCAGGATATGTGTAACCAAATAGGCAGATTCAGGTGAGATCACCTGGGGTGGCTCTGGTCTCACTCCTGTAACATTACGTCCATCCGGCGCGCCCGTTGTATAGAGAATCGCACGCGGCGATTCATAGCGTCCGCCATTCGCAATCGTGTGGAAGGAGGTAGTGAGGTCGAGCAAGGTGACTTCACCACCACCCAGCGTCAAACTCAACCCATACCAACTGGTGTCACGCGTCAGGCTGTTCAGCCCCATCGCGCGCGCCCCTTCCAGCATACGCGCCACGCCCACTGCATCCAACAGTTTTACAGCGGGAACATTATAGGAATTCGCCAAGGCCGCACGCGCAGTTACCGGGCCGTGGAAGGTCAAGTCATAATTCTTGGGGCTATAGACCTCTCCACCCTCAAAGTCATAGCGGGCTTCAACATCCCAAATGACTGAGGCAGGACTAATTTGCAGATCATTCATTGCCAAAGCATAGAGAATCGGCTTAATCGCACTCCCTGGCTGACGAGGACTCACAGCAACATTGACTTGACCCGCAATCTCCGAATTGTAAAAGTCGGCACTACCGACCATGGTCAGAATCTCGGCGGTTCCTGGCTTGAGTGCCACCAAGGAAGCATTGCTTAGATCATAAACAGGACGCAATGTTTCAACCTGTTCGCGCACGATCTGTTCAGCCAAGCTCTGCATCCTTAAATCCAGCGTCGTAAATACACGCATACCAGAACGACGCACATCCTGTCCTGGCATCAAGCGATTGAGTTCATTGATCGTATGTTGCACAAAATGTGGTGCATAGAGGGGAGGCCGTTCGGTATTTGGATTCAGGACAATGGGCGTGGCAAAGACTTCATCAGCCTCGGCTTGCGTCAAATATTCATGACGCACCATCAGGCTCAAAACCACACCCTGTCGCCCCTTAACTGCATCTATATTGGTAAATGGATCATAATCCGCAGGCTGCTGAGGAATCCCTGCCAACAATGACGCTTCGGCAAGGGTAAGGTCGGCTGCGCTCTTGCCAAAATATAAATTGGAGGCAGCCTCAATCCCATAGGCCGTGCGCCCAAAGTATGACAAATTCAGATACATCTCCAAAATTTCATTTTTGGTGTAGGTCAACGTCAAGTCTTGAGAGAGCAATGTCTCAAAGACCTTGCGATCCATACTCTGCTCAAAACGTTCTTCGGGAGTAAAGAAGAGTTGACGTGCTAACTGCATAGTCAAGGTGCTTGCGCCAGAGATGACCTCTCCCGCTTCTGCATTTTGCATGATCGCACCTACGACACGGCGTGCGTCATAGCCAGGGTTTATAAAAAAGGATGCGTCCTCTGTCGCAAGCAGCGCGTTGATTAGATTTGGCGAGATACGGCTGAGCGGAATCCAGGTGCGATAGCCTTCTTCCACAATCTCTGCCAATTTGACGCCATTGCGATCATAGAGCATTGTCGTTTGAAAAACGCGTGGCAATGGCCCAGGCTGATATTCGCGCATGTAGGCTTCGGCAATGGCTAAAGGCGTAGAGCCACGGCGCGGCTGCACTGCATAATTAGCTCGGTAATCAGCCAAATACTCACCTACTGTGGCTGTAAGTTCAGTGACTTGCGGGGGAATCTCTGGCATCCTCCCCCCACACCCACTTACTATGATTCCCAACAGCAGCGTAAGCAGACTCCAACGCAGCCCTCCACTCAATTTACCTCTCTGTTTTCTCATAATTTCGCTTTCTAGACCCCATGCCAAATCTCCAATGCCAAATTAAGGAGTTCTTCATTCTCTTGTCTTAGTCTGAAGAGTTCCTGATACCTGTATAGCCGGCCTCTATATTGAATCTTCTAAGTGAGTTTCAAGTTGAGAATAAATACCAGCAGCGCTGCTCTTTTGCTGGCACCACTATATTGATATATTGAATTACATTGAATCACCACTATGAATAGTGGAGTTCAGCCCCAACCTCAGAGATACCCTACTATACTTAGGACTTGCAAAAGAATAACTCCGCGGATTTTGACCGGATACCAGGCTGAATGTATATCACAAAGTGCGGGGTTATTCTTTGACGGGCCCTTACACAGAATACTTACACAGAATGATTAGTTTTAATGTGAGAGTTCAGTTAAAGTTTAGCACTTATAATCTAGCTGTTCTGTATATCAAGGTACAGCAGCACTATGGATACAGAGATGGATACAGACACAATGCATATCATTCCTTTAAAATGAGCT
>JBBQIG010000333.1:0-6137 GCA_038324715.1 Anaerolineae bacterium
GCATTGCCGATGAAGAACGCATGGTAAACAACTGGTCAAACTCTTCGATTTTGGCCGACCCCGATGGCACATTGTGGCGTAGCTGGGGCGAAGGGTCAACACCCCAACGCATCACTTGGCCTGCACCCGAAGAATTTAACCTGCTTGGGCTGGAAGCACGCAGCACCCTAGACAAAGAAGTGCGCTATAACAATTACCAGGCCATGCTAGACATTTGGGAAGATGAAACCCCTGGCACCGTACTCTATATCCCCGTAGAGAATTACGCCATGTCAAACAGTGTAGAGTGGGAACCTTACTCCTTCTACTATATGGATTTACGGGCCTACAATCTCTCTTTCAAATAAGCATGTTGTAACAGGCGTAGTGAAGGTGGATGGTAGCCCCATCCACCTTCACTTTTTCTCCTGATTTTGCGTCTTTCCGTTTAAGTGGCTCTCCCTTTTTCAGAAGGAAATTCAATGAACAGCAATAACTTGGCTCTGCAACTGGGGCAATTTCAACTCGCTTCGGCAGAGGAAGCTGTGCAGGCTGCCCATAGATTGGGCGTGGGCGCAATTAGTTTCGGTGGCACACCGCGCCCCGATTTAGAGGGAGCGTCGCTCTATTCCTTTCTGTGGGAGGAATTAGATCCAGCGACCCAAGACGCAATCAAGGCGATACGCCAACATTTTGGGCGAGGCGTCATCCATGCGCCCTTTGTGGATACACCCCTGGTCTCCTCAAACCCCTATATTGAGCAGGAATCGCACCGACAAATTTTCATGTCGGTTGCTGCCGCCAAAGCGCTGTCACTAGAGGCTGTTACAGTTCATGCCGGATTGCCCGCCAAGAATATGACAATGAACGAGTTTCGTCGCCGCTTGATTCGCGTGTTGCAATCGCTTGGTGAGGCGGCGGCAGCAGCGAATACACACATTGCTTTGGAAAATTGGCGTTACCCCAGCGACCCTGATGCACATTTGCAGATTCTAGAGCAGGTAGGTCATCCTAATGTGGGCGCAACCCTGGATGTTGGTCATATCTCCTACTGGTTTCAAAATGAAGGCATCACAGGATTGCACAGTGAAGCCGAGTTGGAGGAGTATCATCGCCGCCTCTATCAGTTTATCGACACATTAGGCCAACGAATTGTACACGTCCACATGCACGATGTGCGCGCCATTGATTTGATTGATCACCAGGGCGTGGGCCGCGGTTTTCTCGACATAGATGGCATTGTTGCCGCTTTGCACCGTGTGCATTTTGACGGCGTGATTCTCTTCGAAATAGGCAGATCCGATTTTGCCACGGCTGCTGCTGAAAGTGTACAACGTCTACAGCACGCAATGGCAGCACTTGATCAGCCGGTATCTAATCCAAATACTTAGCCCAGGATTTAGCCCACTATTCAATTGGTACTTAATTTGGCACCTAACAAGGAGCAGAGCTTATGAGCCATACACGTCGTGTTTTAATTATTGGGGCTGATGGTTTGCGTCCAGATTTACTCGATCCTGTGCTCATGCCCAATGTGGCGGCGCTGGCAGCGGGGGGTGTGCGTGCCTTGAATCACCACGCCGTCTATCCAACGCACACGCGAGTGAACATCAGCGCATTGGCAACAGGCACATTCCCTGGAAAGCATGGGATCGTTGCCAACACGATGTTGGTTCCCAACGCCACCGAAGACCACATTATTGATACAGGCAGCTATCAGCATATCAATGCACTCGAGGAAGCTAGTGGCGGCAAGGCTCTCTTTGTGCCTAGCTTGGGCGATCTGTTGGCGGAGCGCAATGAGCGTGTGGCAGTCGCCGCCACCAGCAGCAGCGGCGCAGCAATGCTCTGGACGCATCGCCATCTCAGCCGCATGGTCAACGTCTACAGCGCCTATGGCATTGCAGATCTCTATGACCTGCGCGACAAATTGGGCGAGCCACCTGCCAAGGAAAAAGGCGCGCCGCAACTCACGGGTCAATCCTATGCGGCTTCGGCTGTCACCCAGCTTTTTTTACACGACCCGCGCAACCGTGTGGTCGTGCTTTGGCTCAACGAACCAGATACCAGCTTTCATTATGCCGGGTTGGGTTCTCCCGAATCAATCGAGGCACTGCGTCGGGTAGATCAATGTGTGGGTGAAGTCGTGGCAGAGTTGGAGGAACAAGGGTTGCGCGAGCAATTCGATATCTTCTTTATCTCTGACCACGGTCATTCTACCGTAAAGGCGCACAATACATTGCGCGAGTATTTGCAACAAGCGGAAAAGGAGATCGGGTGTGCGCTGCCGCTGCTGGCGACTGCCAGTGATTACATCTACACGCGTCCTGGTCAGCCTGAGCCGACTGCCAGCGAGTTGATGCCCTTGGTGGAGTGGTTGTTAGAACAACCGTGGGCAGGGGTTGTGTTGGGTGGCACACCTGAATTAGCGGCATTGCCCGGTGTTTTACCTTTGTCAGCACTTTGGGGAGGCCATTTGAATCCACGTCGCCCGTTGCTGGCTGTCTCGCCGCGCTGGAGTGACGAGCTTAACGAGTTTGGCGTGGCTGGCAGCGTCATGTCACTCACAACGCAATCGGCCTTGCGCTCCTCACATGGTTCACTTTCGCCCTTCGATCTGCACGCCACCTTGATTGCCAACGGCCCTAGCTTCCAGAGTGGTCGCCAATCCACCGTGGCAACGGGTGCAATTGACCTGCTTCCTACCCTCTTAACCCTCTTGGGGCTACCTCTACCTAGCCATCTTGATGGCCGCGTGCTTTGGGAACTCTTTGCCCAACCAGAGGGTGAGCCTGGCACGATGCGTGATGAAGTTGTAGAGGCTGCACAAGGCAAGAGCAGCCAGGTGCTTCTCCACAAAGTTGGCCCCAGCACCTATGTCCACGGTGCGCTTCAACCCGAGACAAGTTTTGAACTGGCTCAAGTGAGTTAACTACAAAATAGAGGTGCTGGCGAACGCGTTTGTTTGCCAGCACCTCTGTTGATCGAGCCATCACCGCACATTTTGTTTGCTTATGCCGCCAGCTTTGGCGTCTGCTTGCGGCTCATCACAGGTAGTGCCGACGCAAGCCCAAGAAGAAGTGCCACCCCCATTACAAGTAGAGACCCCACTAGATCGGGCTTGACGGTCATCAGAAAGACGATGCCCAAGCCGAGCGCAACGCGAAGACGCAACGAAATCCACATCAGCGGGTGGTGCAGCAGGCTGTGCAGCGTGGAAGAAAGATAGCCACTTTCTGTGGCAAGGCTGCGCTTGATCGCTGCCATGCGTCTGCCCGTAACAACATTCACCAGCACGCCCATGAGTACCAGTGCCCCAAATGCCACCTCGTACCAGGATGCGCGTCCCCAGAAGGCTAACGCCATGTAGAAGCCAGGAATCAGGATGAGGAGCATGGAGATGCTTCCCAGCATACCCGCGCCAGAAGAATTCTGAAGCCATCTGCGCACCTCTTCAACTTTGGTCAGGGGGGAAGTCAAGAGGCGTAGCTGTTGCAGGCTCACCCACTCTAACCCTAGCACAACAAAAAGGCCCAGCGCGCCAACGACATGCAAGAACAGGGCAATTGAGTAAAGGCTCATCATTTCCTCCTTGACGATTGATTTTGTGGGCAACGACTGTTTGCACTTGGTCTTGAGTGAGAGAGTGAAACTGCGGCGTTTATTTCATCTGGTTGATTAAAGCATCTCCCTTTGGCTTTTTCCAATATGCAGGCTCACTGTAGGGTAGGAATGTGAAGGAATTGTGAAGAAATTGTGAAGAAATTAGGGATAGGCTGTGGCATTGTGAGTCTTTGTTTGGAGAGACTTTACTTGCTGGCGTTGCCGCCAAGATGGCAGCGTTCCGGCTCCAACATGAGATAAACGTAGCTACGGATAGTTGAAACAACTACTTTAATTCTCTACCCAATGCTATATCCAAGTTCAGCAAAGGCAGATTGACGGTACTATTCTTTCATCTCATACTCGTTGCCAGCAATAACCAAACCAGCAATAATCAAAGTAGTATCGGAATTGTGAAAATTATTTAAGGACTCGATTATGTTTTTCTTCTTCTCAAATCGAATGGGCTGTATTGGCTCAATACTTGTGTCTCTACTTATCAGTGTGATCCTCATTTTCTTGCTCAGATCGGTTTTTTAGAGGTTGAACGGATGTCTACAGGAGAGATATTGTAGCGCATGTATTTAAATGCCGGTTGTGAGATCACCTTTGATGTAGCCAACGCGACGCCGATGATCTTGATGATCCGTCCGCGCAGTGGACTGGGTCAGTGGGTTGCCCAGCAGAGCTATACCTTGTCGCCTTTTGTGCCGGTCACTGAATATGTAGATGCCTTTGGCAATCTTTGCCAGCGGCTGGTTGCTCCCGTGGGCCAATTTGTGATTACGGCGAGTGCTGGCGTGGAGACTGCCAGCACAATTGACGCCGAGCCGGGAACGCTCTTTACGCCTGTGCAAGAATTGCCGGATAGCACCTTGCAATTCCTATTGCCCAGCCGTTATTGCCAATCTGACATGCTGGGACAAAAGGCGCAGGAAATTGTGGCGGGTGTTCAACCAGGCTATGATCAAGCGGAGGCGATTCGGCGTTGGATTCAAGAGAACGTTATCTATGAGTATGGCACCAGCAATGCATCTACCTCCGCGCTTGATACCGTGGAGTCGGGTCATGGGGTTTGCCGCGACTTTACACACTTGGGCATGGCACTCTGTCGCACTTTGAGTATTCCCGCGCGCATGGTGGTTGGCTATCTGCACCAACTTGAGCCGATGGATCAACATGCTTGGTTCGAAGCTTTCGTGGGCAATCGTTGGTACACCTTTGATGCCACCCAAAAGCAGCCGCGCGGCGGTCGCATTGTGGTTGCCTATGGGCGCGACGCTGCCGATGTGGCCTTTGCCACTCAATTTGGCACTGCCAACCTAACCGATTTTCATGTGTGGGTATACGAGTAAGAGGATTCTACATGGACGCCTTCGAGGAAGCCGGGAACTCTTTGCGTGGCTTCCTCGAAGGTTTTTCTAGGTTAACTAGATCAGCCTGCCAACAACAACTCTTCCGGGTCTTCGATCAGTTGCTTGAGCAAGACGAGGAATTGCACAGCCACTTGTCCATCAACAATGCGGTGATCATAACTGAGTGCCACATACATCATTGAACGAATCACAATTTCGTTGTTGATCACAACGGGGCGTGGTTCAATCTTGTGCATACCCAGGATGCCCACTTGCGGTGGGTTGATGATGGGTGTGCTGAGCAACGAGCCAAAGACGCCACCATTGGTGATGGTGAAGGTTCCCCCGCGCAAGTCCTCCATGGAGAGCGTATTGCCTTGCACCTTCTCCACAAAATCGTTGATACCCTTCTCAATGCCAGCAAATGACATGCGGTCTGCATTGCGTAAGACTGGCACAACAAGCCCTTCTTCGGCTCCAACCGCAATGCCAATATCATAATAGGGCTTCATGATGATGTCGCTACCCTCAATCGACGCATTGAGGAGTGGAAACTTCTTGAGCGCGCCGATGGTCGCCTTAACAAAGAAGGACATGAAGCCTAGCCCCACCCCCTGACGTGTCTTGAAGTCATCCCGCCTGCGCTTGCGTAGATCCATCACCGCCGTCATATCGACCTCGTTAAAGGTCGTGAGCATGGCGGCACTATGCTGCGCCTCTACCAGTCGCTCGGCAATTGTGCGGCGGCGGCGCGACATGCGGATGCGTTCTTCGCCGCGTTTGTCTGTGCTGGGCTGCGCTGTTGGCGTGACAGCAGGTGTTTGACTTCTTTCGGGTGAGGCTGCGTCGGCTGCGCCAGGTGTTCTCGGCGTCTCGCGCTCCTGTACATAGCTCTCTACATCGCGCCTCGTCACGCGCCCCCCTGGTCCTGCACCCTCAATCTCTGCCAAATCCACCCCTTTTTCCGCTGCCATGCGTTTGGCAACAGGTGTGGCGCGCTCTGTCTTGGGCGCATCTGGCTCGGAAGCCTTTGCTTTCGGTGCTGCTGGCGCGGCTGTTGCTTCAGTCTGGGGTTTCTCCTCTGTTTGTGCCGCTTCGGTCCCCGCGCCATTCGTTGCATCCGAGCTACTCGGTGCGCTTCCACCCGCCTGATCCTCGATCACGGCAAGAAGTTCGCCCACCTTTACATCTTGACCCGTT
>JBBQIG010000334.1:0-6117 GCA_038324715.1 Anaerolineae bacterium
GGCGTGTTTTGTATGTGGGAGTCGGAAGTAGGCTAGTACACCGTAATCTAAGTTATTTTTGTTTTACTTGATCTTGATTCCAGTGAACTCAATACGGAAATTTCTATCATAATTTCAATTACAGTGTACTAGTTGAGTCTATCGTAAGTTTTATAATGCTTGTCCTGCGAGGCAAAATGCGCCGGTGCGGGAGAGTGTTTTAGTCGTTTTGGATGGGATTTCTATAAACTACCTTGTTTGATGCTATGATGGTGAACCAACCTATTTCGTTAACCCCACGCCAAGCTAAGTTGTTGGGGATTGTCATTCAAGAATATGTGCAAAGCGCGCAACCAGTGGGCAGTAACGTGATTGCCCAGGATTATGATGTGGGGGTGAGTTCCGCCACCATTCGTAACGAACTGGCAATCTTGGAGCGTGAAGGGTTGTTGACCCACCCGCATACGAGCGCGGGTCGTGTGCCCACTGATATGGGCTATCGCTATTTTGTGCAACATTTGCTTTCCGATGCCGAGCTTTCTAGCACGGAACGCAGCGATATTCGCATCCAGTTTAACCAAGCGCGCCAAGAGATGGATCAATGGCTGCGTCTGAGTACCTCGGTGCTGGCACGTACCACGCAATCTGCTGCCTTGGCGACAGCGCCACGCACCAGCATCAGCCGCTTTAAGCATTTGGAATTGGTGGCGATTCACGGCTGCAAGGTGTTGTTGATCTTGGTCTTGCAGGAGGGTGCAGTCAAACAGCAGTTGTTGGATCTGGATCAGCCCACGGAACAAGTGGATTTGAGCCGGACGAGCAACGAACTTAATGATCTACTGGCGGGCTTGAATGCTAATACTATCACGGAGACGGTTGGGGTGCTCTCGCCCTTTGCTCGCCAGGTGGCAATGTTGGTGGTAGATTTAATGGCGCGTATTGATCGCCATGCCAGTAGCCAGATCTATCGCGATGGTCTGATGCAAATCTTGGATGCACCGGAGTTTGCCGAAGGTGACAACGTACGGCGCATTGTCCAGGTCTTTGAAGAACAGTCGGTTTTAGAGCAGGTTGTTGATGAGTATGGCGATATGGAGGATATTCATGTCGTCATCTCTGGCAATGGGCGCTTTGCCGAGTTACGTGACATTAGCTTGGTCTTGGCTCGTTATGGGGTGATGGATCACGCGACAGGACTGTTGGGTGTCATTGGCCCGCGCCGGATGCTTTATGGGCGAACTATGGGCGCTGTGCGCTTTGTCGCCGCGCTGATGAGCGAGATGGTTGAAGAAATTTACAGCCCGTGAGGGCGATTTTTATAAGGTTTGGAATGAGGACTTAGGCTATGAGTGATGAAAATAAAAATTCGCATAATGGCGAAGTAGGGGAAGCGGAACTGAATGCGGAAGCCATCGAAGTGAAGGCTGCCGAAAAGAGTGCCGAAGGGGAAGCCACCGCAGACGAGAATGCTTCCGCGCCAGTCGAGGTGATGAGCGAAGAAGAGACACTCATCGCTCAATTGCGCGACGAGTTGGCGACCGCTCAAGCCAAGGCTGATGAATATTTGGATCGACTCCAACGCAGTGCAGCAGAGTTCCAAAATAGCCGCCGCCGTTTGGAAAGTCAGTTATCCGACGAGGTGGAGCGAGCCAACGGCACACTGATTAAACGATTGATTCCTGTGTTGGATGATTTAGATTTGGCGTTTCAAAATGTGCCTGCCGATTTGCAGAAGGCCGAAAGCCAGGAGGCAGCGGGGCTGCAAGGCGCATGGGTACAGGGTTTTCGTCAGATCCGCAAGAAACTTGCCGACTTGCTTGCCGAGCAAGGCGTGACCACTGTGGATACTTCCGGCGAATTTGACCCAAATCAACATGAGGCGATTAGCAGCGAGCCGAGTGATACTGTGCCAAGTGGACATATTATTGCCGAGGTGCGCGCTGGATATAGTTATAAGGGACGGGTGTTGCGTCCCGCTTTGGTTCGCGTTGCTGCATAAGTTTGTTGCTGCGTAAATTTATCGCCTAGTGCTTAGGTGATGAGTACCGCTGAACAGGTGCGGTGGATAGGATTTGGCGCGCTATGGCGGTAATCGATGCCGCGCCTCGACCCATACGAGGCAATGTGCAGGCAGGGATTCGGCCCTTTGATATAGGACGCGACTTGCGTCCTGTGGCCGAATTAATTGCAGATGCCTTTACGAATGAGCTTGATCCACGGGGATTGGCGGCCTTGCGCGAGATGCGTATCATGAGCCACCTCAGCGGACTGCTCAAGTTGCTTTCGCGCAGCACAGGGGAACTGGACGATGTCTTTAGCGGTTTTGTCTGGGTAGAAGAGGGCAAGATCGTTGGCAATGTGACTGTGCAGCGGGCGGATAAGTATGGCAACCGTTGGCAGATTGCCAATGTCGCTGTGGCGCGTGACTATCGGGGACGCGGCATTGCGCGGCGGCTTATGGAACAAGCTTTGACCCACGTCGCCAGTGCTGATGGGCGATGGGCTGTGTTGCAAGTCTATGATCACAATGCAGTTGCGCGGCGGCTCTATTCTGGTTTGGGCTTTGAGGAAGTGGGCGGCATGGTCGATCTACGACTGGCACGTGTGCCCAAGGTGGAGTTTCCGGCACGCGTTGGCACCTTCCAGCCCTTTACCAATCAACATTGGCAGCCCCTCTATGAGCTTGCAACCAACCAACTCAATGTGCAAACACAGTGGTGGCGTGCCATTCGCCGCAGTGATTTTCAAAGCTCGGTGGAACAGCAATTCGCTGCTTGGATGTGGAATAAGCTGGGACGCCAACGCATTTATCGCCGTGCCTTTCAGAATATGCGTCGCTTTGAAGCGGCGTTGGTGTTGACTGCAGAGCGATGGCGCGGCACCCATGAATTGCAAATGTGGGTGCGCCCAGAGCAATATGGCATGGTTGAACATTATCTAGTGCAATGGGCAATGGCAACTTTGCAAGAGTATCCACGTTTGCCGGTGAAAATGTTATTGAGCAGTGACCATGAAGCAGGCGTTGCCGCGGCTGAGTCTTTTGGCTTTCAACGGCAGCAGACGTTGATCACCATGCGTCGTCGTATTGGCGATGGGTAGATACCCGGGTACTAAGCCAGACTAAAGAAGAATATAGGAGATCAAATCAATGGTACAACTCGTTATTCGCATCGTCATTAATGCAATTGCCTTGTGGGTTGCGGATGCCCTAATCCCTGGCTTGAGCGTTTCTGATAGCATAAGTGGCTTGCTCATAGTTGCCATTGTTTTTGGTCTGGTCAATGCCTTTATTAAACCCCTGATTCAGATTCTTTCTTGTCCTTTGACAATGTTAACACTGGGTCTCTTTACACTGGTCATCAATGCTTTGATGCTCATGCTCACCGGCTGGCTTACGGGTGGGGGGGTTGCTACGGATGGCTTTTTGCCAGCCCTTCTGGGTGCAATTGTCATCAGCATTGTCAGCACCATCTTGAGCGCAGTTTTGGTTGAAGACTAATTCTTGGCAGTTACCATTGTACTCTTTGTAAATTGAGTTCTACACAGCAATTGTGTGGCAATTGTCGCCTGTAGAGCGGGGCAATTGCCACACAGCTTTGCCCCCACTGCCCTGTTTTTTCCAACTGAACTACCACGTTGTATGATTATTGTAATTCTATGATCTATTGCATGTACCCTATGCATTTGACATGGTACATTTATCGCTTTTAATAAGCCATCACTTTTGATACTGGCATTTTTGATAAGGATAAGTTGAGAGACTCCCCCTATGCGCGCTCGATTTTTGCACATGGCTGATTGTCATTTGGGCTATCGGCAATACAATTTACGTGAACGGTTTAATGACTTTGGCCGTGCCTTTCACAACGTGATCGATGTTGCCATTGCTGAGAAGGTCGATTTTGTCCTCTTGGCGGGCGACCTTTTTCATAAGCGTTCGCTTGATGCGCTCACACTCAACCAAGCGATGAGCGCGCTCGAACGACTGCGCGCGGCCAAGATTCCTTGCATCGCCGTTGAAGGCAACCATGAACATGCCTACTTTGATGATTTCATCGGCTGGATGCAGTTCCTCAACCTGCGCCAGTATATTGTTTTGCTGGATGCTGAGTATAAAGAGGGCAAGCCGACGCTAAAGAATTATGCCCAGCGCAAGGGTTCATACTATGACCCCATCCCTGGCATCCGTGTGCACGGGTTGCGCTATTATGGCGCGGGCACAGCCAAAGCTGTGGAAGGTTATGGCGCTGCTCTGGCGGAATTGCCAGACGAGGGGGTGGAGTACAACATCTTCATGACCCATGCGGGTATTGAAGGCGAAGTCGATCAGATGAGCGGGTTGTCGATGCGCGAATGGTCTCTTTTGCGCCCCCATGCTGATTATGTGGCACTGGGTCATATTCACAAGCCCTATGAGCGTGAGGATTGGCTTTACAACCCCGGCAGTCTGGAAACCTGTGCCACTGCTGAGGTGGCATGGAAAGAGCGTGGCTATTATATTGTTGAGGTGGATACCACCGCTAGCGAGGGGACAAAACATGGCGCAAAACTCCATGCCAACCCGCGCCGCCCCTTTGAGCGTTTGCACCTCAAGACGGACTTAATTGATTCGCCCGACGCCGTTTATAAACAGGCGAAGGAGTTGATGACACGGCGTGCGCGCGATCTGGGGCCGTCGCGGCTGGAAGAGAATAACAAGCCGATTGTCGATTTTCGTCTCCACGGTCTTCTCCAGTTTGAACGGTCAGCCATGCCTTTGCTTCAATTTGAGGAGATGGCACGCGAACTGCTCAATGCGTTACATCCGCTGGTCTGTAATGATTGCCATAGTGCCGATTCTATAATAGTGCCGGGCCAGACAATGAACCGGCAAGCGTTGGAGCGTAATGTGCTGTCGGATCTCTTTAGCCGAGACGCACGCTATGCCCCACGTAGCCGCCAATGGGCGCGGCTGGCGTTGGACCTCAAGTCACTCACGTTGGATGGAGCTAGCCCAGAAGCGATTTTGGATGAGCTTGAGAACCGTATCGAGCGCATTGATCAGGGCATTGAGCAAGCTGACGTGCAATCAAATGGTGGATCCCGTGGGCACTCCTACGAGGAAGATAATAGCCAAAATAACCAGCAAGATGATGGGCTGCAACTCCTGTCTGAAAGTGATGCGGTAGATTATGCAAATCTTGACGGTTGAACTGCAAAACGTTAAGAGCTACGAGCAGGCAAAGGTCACTTTTAGCCAGGGCGTGAATGCCATTGTCGGGCATAATGGTGCGGGCAAGAGCACCATTATTGAAGCGATTGGCTTTGTCCTCTTTGATGCACTTGATTACAACCAAACCGAATTTATTCGCGGTGGAGCCAAGAGCGCGTTGGCACGTGTCTCCTTTGTCTCCAGTGCCGATGAGCGCGCCTATGATGTAGAGCGGCGCATTGGCAGTAGCGCACATTACGTGGTTTTTGATCCAGATCTAGGCACGCGTATCTGTGAAGGCAAGGCAGATGTGCTGCGCTTCTTGCGCCAACATCTGCGTGTGGAGCCGGGGGCAGACCTTACCTCGCTTTTTAAGGATGCTGTGGGCGTGCCACAGGGTACATTGACGGCTGCATTTTTGCTCAATGAAAGCAACCGCAAGAAAATTTTTGAGGCACTCTTGCGTGTTGAAGAATATTCACGCGTCTGGGAAAAGCTGCGCGAGCCGTTGAATCTGCTCAAGACACGTAAAAACGAGGTTGACTTGGAGATTAACCGGCTGCAAGGGCGGCTGGAACGGTTGCCTGTTTTGGAAGCAGAAATTGAAGAGCGCAAGCTCACCCTGAGCAAATCGCAGCATGATTTGGGCAAGGCAACTCAGGAACTTGATGGGGTGCAGACCACGCGCTCCAAGTTGGAAGGTGTGCGTGAAGAAGTGCTGCGTGCGGAACGTGCACTGGCAGAGGCGCAACGCAAGTTGCAAGGGGTGCAAGCACGCTGCTTGGCGGCAGAGCAAGCACGAGCCGATGCTGCGGCTGCACAGAAGCTGGTCGCCGAAAATCAGGCAGGCTATAAACGCTATGTAGAGGCTCAGGCTGAGCAAGAAGCGTTGGATGGGCGCGTGCGTGCGCGCCAACAGGTGGAAGCGCAACGCTCCGCCGCAGATA
>JBBQIG010000335.1:0-6114 GCA_038324715.1 Anaerolineae bacterium
TGCCGAGCGAATGACAGTTTTGGAGGGCACGCAGCCCACGTTGAGACAGTCGCCGCCCAAGAGATGACGCTCGACCAGGGCAACTTTTGCACCCAGTCCGGCTGCACCAATGGCTGCCACCATGCCAGCAGATCCACCACCCAGGACGATCAAGTTGTAAACACCGTCTGGTATAGGGTTGTGCCAATCGGATGGATGAACATTTGCGATCAATTGGCGATTGGCATCGTCGACCGCTGTTTCTTCAGGACGGTAGCCTTTAAAGTAAGTGGCAGTTTCCACACGAGACTCCTCTTGTTTGGCCTATTTGTATGTAGAAGTTAAGTAACCTCTGCTCTATTTGTAGACCACATGGGTCAGCGATATCTTACCAAAGCTCTCACACTCCGGGGCAAGTGAATCCTCCTCATCCGAATTTCATCGCTGTTAAAGGCGAGGAACCGACGTGGGAGAAGGTATGGGCGGGGAGGATCAATTTCTGTTTCGACGATAAATCAATGGGTGTTGCGGGAACTTACAGGGCTTGCAGAGATTACAGGGCTTGCATGGAAGGGGAGAAACTTTGCTGAATTTTTTCGGCAGAAGGATTGCCCAACGACCAAACACGTCCATTGAGCAGATAGATGGGGGTGGCAAAGACGCTTTCTGGTAGCTTCTCCACCTGCTCAATATCAATGATGCGGACGTCTACATGCGGATAGTCGCTCTGGATCTGTGCTGCGACCTCATGCGCATAGTCACAGGAAGAACAATGTGCTGTTACATAAATTTCTAATACCCACTGTTGGTTTGACATCTTTATAGATCCCTGAGCATTTTATTCATTGTTGCATCGGACGATGAACTTGACGGCTTCATGAGCGTAACGGCTTTGGCGGAATCTACCACGCTCAGTTGTGGTGTTAGCGTATGCCGATTCGATGCAAGATACTGTAACCGGCATAACACCAAAGTTTGAAAATTTCGCCCGGCGCTCGTTAGCTCGCTCACATCGACAGGAAATTATATCCGCTACAATCTTTGTGTCTTCACCAGAGCTTGTTGACAGATGGAAGCCCTGTACATGTAGGAGAGGAGTACACATTGTGAGAAGTCTGCCGGAAGGTGCTTTCACGGAAGATGGCTTTCATGCTTCGGGCCAGGTAGGGAATGGGCTTGGTAGATCACGTTGGATGGAAAGCCAGATACACCAAGTCAACCAGCAAAGTAGGCTGGTGAGCAATAGGTAGAGATTGAATTGGAAAAAAGAGGCGAAAATCAGACAGAACCCGCTGGTCAAAGGTAGCAGCAGCCAGGTGACTGAAAGGTGCCGTTGGCGTATCAGATCATAGGCAATCCACGCGGTGGTTGCGCCCCCCATCAAGCAACCACTGCCAAGTAATGCCAAGGCAAGGGCATCCACTATTGGCGCAGGGCCAGTAGCCAAGTCAGCTTGAAGGGAAGTGGCTTGGGCAAAAGCAGCAGGGAGCACGTTCATCCAGACCGTAATGCCAGCGATTGCTAGAACAGCAGCAATGATCATTAATCCAGACTGAAGCATTCCTGAGACTCGATGTGCAGGTAAGTAACTCCACATCAGCGTGATCAATAGCACCATCCAACTGAATAGTGACAATAACCAAAGCCAGCAACCCAGAGTCCACTGGAGAGCATGATCGAGCATCCAGCTTTGGCGCAGGCTTAGCTCGTTTACCAAATAGAGACCAGGCCACATCTGCCATCCTGTGTAAAGGGCGGCAATGAGAAAGGTGACCGTGGCAAAGCGGGCAGCATGAGAAATTTTCATAGGTGATTTGCAGTTTACCTGATCTTCCTCTGTCCGTCATGATGTCCACGTAGACGCGGTTCATTTCTGATTGATTGTCTTCTCTTGCAAGAAATAGACTCGTCTCAACAGAGTTCTGCGAGCGACTGGCATTCTTTAGTTATCTAGATTCCATCTAGACGACCAACGAGTAAGTGGTCACCTCGTGCAATGAAAATTTCGTGCAATGAAGAAATGGACTGCCAATCAACACATTTATTACAAACCAATATATAGGAGCAGACCTTGAATAGTATAATTGCCAATAGCAATCTAGATAGAGCCAATGAGAAATCACTTATGGTTCAACCTGCCAAAAAGATACGCTACCTGTCGGAGTTGGCGGTCTTCCAAGACTTGACTCCGCGTGAGATGCAGGAGCTAAACCGGATTACTACTATGAGCATGGTGCCACGTGGGCGAGTCTTCTATCGCCCTGAAGAACCAGGTGAAGTGCTTTTTATTTTGAAAGATGGACGCGTCCAGCTCTATCGCATTAACCCGGACGGCAAGAAACTGGTGATTGGCAACCTGGGACCCCATACAATCTTTGGCGAGATGGCACTCCTCGGTTCCAAGATGCACAACACCTTTGCTGAAGCCAACGCTGACTGCCTGATCTGTGTGATGAGCCGTACTGACCTAGAGCGCATAATTCTCAATAAGCCGCAGGTCGCTCTGCGCCTCCTCGAATTGACAGGCAAGCGGTTGAGTGAGGTAGAAGATCGACTAGAATATATGGCTTTTAAGGGTATTCCAGCACGGCTGGCAAGTCTCCTGCTACGTTTGGCTGCGGAACAGGGAAGTCATGAGATTGTCGGCTTGACCCATCAAGACCTAGCCGAGAGCGTGGGCACCTATCGCGAGACGGCTACGCAAGTGCTCAATGCGCTCAAAGTGCAGGGGTTGATCGAGATCGAGCGTAAGCACATTACGATTCTTCAAGTCGAAAAGTTGGTGGAGATTGCCGAAAGCCAATAGTTGAAGAGATGCAGGGGGCTTAGAGGGTATTTCAAAAGATCGTGATGAAGGATTAGGATGGCGGCACAAGATAAACAAAGTTCTTGTGGTTGCAAAGTTTGCAGTCGAATCTGGTTAAGATGTGATGATGGAAAACCACGCCGAGATCTGTTTAATCTTCTCGCCGTCTTTGTACTGTCCGAACTTGCGACCATCCCGCGTCGTGCTTTTGCGGTTACACTACGGGCATCGGCTAGTCGATCGCCGTTTCTGGTGGTTCTGTCCAAAAACGGTATGCACCGCAGATCGTCATGGGCTTGGTAAAGACAAGAGTTTGCCAAGCAAGGGCATTGACGAAGGTGGCAACAGTTTCCTCGCCTTCTGCATTCGTGTAGATACCTGTGTACCACAATTCGGTAATCTTGTCCGCAAGCTCGCGCGTAGGCGCATTTTCGAAGATCCCTGTACTTTCAAGTTCTGCCAACGTTGACGGTGGTGCCAGCGAATCAAAGCCGACTTGTATGAGCAGTTCAGTAACGGTCACTGAAAACTCGGTGGACGCGCGCAGGCTTTGGAGGTAGACCCAGCCTAGCACGGGGCTAAGCCCACTCACGCCCGTCAGTAGTGTCGAAAGCACTAAGAAGGCAGCCAGTTCCTCGTCATTTTCCTCGGTCGTAGCTGCTACCGTAGGTAGAGGCAGATTCTCCTCTTGGAAAGGCCGCCCAATCGGCAACTCCCCTCCTATATCTGCTCGCGGATCGGCACAAGCCACTATCAAACTTCCTGTTGTGATGATGCCAATGCTGCGTAGAAAGTCGCGGCGACTGATGGGTTTAGACTTAGCGGTCGAAGACATGACTACCTCTTTTCTTCTTTACGAATTTTTCTTCCCTAAGCATGATTTGTATAGGCATTGTTGAAAGCAGAAGAAAGGAACTTTCTGTGTGGGCATCCAGTGTAAGCACTTAGTCGTCACTGAGCGTATAAAGATAAGCACTGATATCGCGTGCATCTTGTTCCGTTACACCCATGTTGGGCATTGCGCTACCCGGCTCGATCGCTTGTGGGAAGCGAATCCACTCGATCAGGAATTCAGGCTGGTTGGGCAGTTTACCAGCAATGTAACGACGCTCCGCCCATGCCACTAGTGGCGGACCAACTAGACTATTCGCCCCAACAATGCCTGGAACTACATGGCATGCTCCACAGCCGTAGCTTTCAAGCGCAACAGCGCCACGTTGTGGGTCACCCCCTGCTACTACTTGTACTGGTTCAATAGAGGCGCGACCGTAGGAGCCGAAGAAGGAGCCGATGGAGGAGCAAGCGGTAAGCAGGACAAGTAAAGCGGTTAGGGTTAATAACTGCGTTGCCTTTCTTACTTTCTGCCGATGTAGATAGTTCATGCTCATCATCCCAACTCCACCAATAACTCTAGACCCCATCTTTGAAGTTTACACATGAGCTACTCGCTGGATGGAGTAGAGGTCGCGTTTGATAGTTGCTGCGGCTTGGAGCGATAATGCCGCAATCGTCAAAGTCGGATTGGCAGTGCCAATTGTTGGAAAGACGCCACTGCCAAGCAGGAAGAGATTCGGATGATCATGCGTGCGCTGCTCTGCATTGACAACCGAAAGGGCAGGATCGTCCCCCATGCGGTAGGTTCCCATGATATGACCAGCCCCCTGGTGCTCTTCTGCATGCTCAATCTGATATGCACCCATTGCCTCGAAGACCTGTTGGCTCACAAAACGTGCCTCAGCCATGCCACGGCGAGCGAAATCGCCTAATTCATAGTAGATGCGAGGTCGAGGAATGCCGATAGGGTCTAGACGGTCAAAAGCAGGCACGATGCGGTTCTCGGGATGTGGCAGTTGCTCCACGAGGTTTGCAAAGCGGATTTGGCGTGCCACTCTGGCATTCATCTGTTCGACAAGGGCTTCCCCCCGGTATCCTTCCGAAATTAGATCTGTCGCAAGTGCAGTCGGAGGGGTGCCGGGGAAACTCCACCCATCTTCACCAATTGCCATGCGGAAGGCAGCGCGCGTGCGACGGAATGCGCCATCACGTAAATTTTCGATGCCCGCATTCTCTAGAGGCGAGCGGTAGGGATACAAGGGATCTCGCGCCAACGCCCAACTCAGTTGCACCGGATGATCCATAAGGTTGCGGCCTACCTGGTCACTCGAATTGGCGACGCCGTTGGGTAGTGCATCTGTGCGCGACATAAGTAGAATTTTTGGCGTCTCAATTGCATGGGCAGCCAGCACATAAATATGAGCAATGGCTCTTTCTTCATCGCCATTTGGCCGTTTAAAGCGCACGCCTGTTACCCATCCGTCGGCATTTACTTCAACTTGATGGACTACGGCCTGGTCTATGACCTGGACGCCAAGCGCTTGCGCCTTACGGACATGAACCGTGGCGTCATATTTGGCAGCAATTGGGCAGATCGGGACGCACGAGGCATTGCCACAGCACGGGGGGCGACCATCATAGGTGCGCGAGTTACGCGCTTGGGGCGTGACATGAACGTCGAGACCGAGCTCATTTGCCGCCAATGCGACCTGCTTGTCCAGATAGGTGAGTGGCAGCGCGGTCATCGGGTAGTCTCCGCTACGCGGCGAGCCTAGGTCTTGTTTGCTATCGCCTGCTACCCCAAGCTCCTGTTCGGCCTCAAGATACCACGGCTCAAGCTCGTCATAGCTGATAGGCCAATCCACGGCAACATCGTAAAGTGAGTGTAGCCGGAAATCGTTGGGCAGGTGACGAAGCGCTGTGCCTAACCAATGCCAGGTAGTGCCACCCACACTCCGTTCATAGGTGCTCTTGAAGAGTACCGGCCCTTCCTGAACATAGTAGTCCTCTAGCGCCAAGACCGTCGGCCGCGGCGCGTAGAAGTTATCAGGGTAGGGAGATTCTGGAGTTTTGGCTACTGCGTTGCGGTAGCGGGCAAGCGCATCAATGCGGTTCACGGGCGGGCCTGCTTCTAGCACCAGCACATGGACGCCAGCCTGGGCCAGCCGATAGGCGGCTAGCATACCAGCAACGCCAGCACCGACAATAACAACATGTGCGCTTAAGGGTTCTGCCACAATTTTGCTCCTCACTGTGCCAGGGATAGAAGGCACCTGGCATTTATGTTGACGGGTAAAATAGGTCTCTGCATTGAAAGTGTCCGGCGACTAGTACACTGTAATTGAAATTATGATAGAAATTTCCGTATTGATTCTCTGGAATCAAGATCAAGTAAAACCATCAGGACTATGATTACGGTGTACTAGTACACCGTAATCATAGTTTTGATCTTGTTTTCGCGATTAGTTCGCTGAAAACAAGATCAAAGAAACTCG
>JBBQIG010000336.1:0-6105 GCA_038324715.1 Anaerolineae bacterium
TAAAGAGGTGCCGACGGCCTCATGCAGATACGTACGCTCCACTTCATCCAAACTCTGGTACAGGTAACGCTGAAAAAGAAAGTGGCGAAAGCTATAGCGCGAAAGCCGCTGACGGCCTAGCCAAGCCAGACCCTGACTGCTCACCAACTGGCGCTGACGGCTCAACTCCTGGCTCAAGCGCTGTACCACTGTCGGCTCGTCTAGGTGCAGGATCTGTGCGACGACCTCAACGCTAAAACTCTCTCCTTGCACACAGGCAACTCGCAGGATTGCTTGCGCCGTACTATCCAGGCTTGCTATCTGCTTCTCAATGACACCTTCCACCTTGGCTGGCAGAGAATGCCAATTAATCTCCCCATCAGCAATCCAGCGTCCTCGGCTATCCTGATGCAAATCGCCGCGCGCTTGCATTGCGTGCAGCAACTCAACCGTAAACAAGGCATGGCCTCCCGTATGCTGAAACAAAGCAGCACGGAAAGCCACGTCAAGCTGATTCGGCTGCGAGTCCACGTAATCCTCTATAAACTGCCGTCCTTCCAAAGATGTCAGAGCGGTCAGGTCAAGCCAGATAGCGCCATGCTGCCGTTTGAATTCGCCCAGCATGCTAGCTAGCGGGTGTGGCTCGGTGCTAGGGATCACTCGAGACTCCAGCGCTACTTCATCTGGACGGTAAGTTCCTACAATTAAAATGCGGCTGTCACTTACAACCCGACTCAAATGGAAGAGCAATCCACTCGAGGGTAGATCAACCCAATGTAGATCCTCCAGGATTAGCAAGAGAGGTTGGCGCGCCGCAATGGCTTTGAGCGCGGCACTATATTGCGAGAAGATGCGTCTCTCTTCCAGAGGAATACCTTGTGTGCTAGCACTGAGCGTTGCTAGCTGTTTGAACCAAGAAGCATGGGGTGATGAAACAGTTGCGGCACGCTCAAGCAGAGATTGCGCTATGACAAAAGGGCCAACTAAATCGGGTGCATGCTCTACCAAGGCTGGCAGAGAATTGGGCAGTGCATTCCACAACCGGCGGGCATTTTCAAGACCCATCTTGCCCCCCACCCACTGAGTCTCCACCTCACCTGTCAACAAGGCAAGAGCTTGTCGAAAGGGAAGATAGGGATCACCTGTGCCAGTATAGGCATTACACTGCCCGGTGATGGCAATCAATTCTCGATCATCCAACTGGGCTTGGCGGATGAATTCCTGCACAAGCGTAGATTTTCCTTGGCCTGCCCCACCAGTTACAAAGCGAATCTGTCCTTGACCCGAGCGTGCTTTTTCCAGTGCTTCTGCCAATGCAGCCAGTTCACGTTTACGTCCAACAAATGGCGTGGACGGCGCAGTAAACAAATCATCTTCCGCGAGAAAAGCAGGCGGTAAAACGCTGAGTATTGGAATAGCATCCGCTATTTCATTTCCCTGCGCTCCCACTGTGATACTAGGGAGCAATGGCGACACGGCCGACCTCGTATTGCTCTTGAGCTCTGCATAGAGCGCTTGTGTTGCTTCATCTGGTGACACACCCAATGCTTCTGCCAGCAGCCTTTGACATTCTTCGTATTGGCGTAAAGCGGCGGCACGCTGATCAAGACGTGCATAGATCTGCATGAGGTGGCGGTGCACTGGCTCATTCAGGGGATCGAGCACTAGCCATGCGCGGGCATAGGGCATGGCCCCTGCTGGTTCATTACTTACACTGTGCCACTGCACCAAACGTTCGAGTGCGCTGGCCTGTGCTTGACGATAACTCTCCGACTGAAAGAAGTGCCATTCATCAAAATCGGGACAATCAGGCAGCGTAAAGCCACGCAAGAAATCGCCTCGATAAAGAGCAACACCTTCTGTTAGAGGATTGATACAAGCGGGACAGACTTCTGTCGTTGCGTGTCCGTGGCTATGACATTCAGCCAACTTTTGCCAAAATTCAGCCACATCAAGCCAAAGATTAGAGCTATCCACCAGGCGTACACTCTCCCGATCACTCTCCAGCCAATTCCCATTCAGTGCACCAACAAGCTCCGAAAGACGTCGGCGCAACGCCGCGCGCGCCTCACGCTGATTCAACTCTGACCAAAAGAGTGTAGACAACGTATCGCGCGGTTGATATTCGCCAGCAACGGCCAAATAGATCAGCAAGGCCATCGCCTTACGCGGCTTAAGTTCTATGCGTTTGTTGTCAAGTTCGATACGCGGTGGGCCCAGCAGATAGAGGCTTAAAGTGGGCATGTTGCTCAATCTCCTCGCAACTGATTATACCCAGAAGCTACAAAAAACCAATCAGCTTTTTTAGGACGAGTTTAGGACGTAGCCCAGGGCGATCTCAGGACCACAGTTGGCTATGCTGTACGCATGATGGTTGTGCATCATGTTTTGTCCCCTGGAGCAAGAGCCAATGAAGAAGCACAAACTTGAACTTGAGTGGCAAATTTTGGAAGAAAGTAGCAAGGGTTGTAACGCTCCGCCACTGGCGGCGCTCACAGTGGAAATACCGGCGAACAGCCAACGCCCCTACCGGCTCTATTCTTATGTAGCTTCAGTAGCACTGCCCCTGTTGTTTCTCGGCACTTGGCTATGGGTTCAGGCACAGGCAGGCGTTGACCAGGTCGAGACTGAGTTGCAGCATGCTGCTGAAACAGAGTTATGGGCGGCAGCGCATCACGATGTAGAGCTAGCCATCGACCTGGCAGCCGACCCGATGACCCCTGCCTGGCATCGCCAGTTTACGCGCGACGACAGCACACTCAGCGCGCTGCAAGCCATCGCGCCCACTTCGCAGTTGGCTGTAGACTTACATGTTATAGAGCTGGAAAACGAGTGGGCTAAGGTGCAGATGAGAGTTGTTGGTGCTAACGACAGCGTCATGTACCGGCAAACGCGCTTCTACCGGCAAACAGCAGAAGGCTGGCTGCGTACAGCCCCCTCTGTAGAGCGTTGGGGAACATTAGGATCTCTCCAATCGGATTATTTTGTCCTCACCTTTCGCCAGCACGATGCCGAGATTGTCGCAGAAGTTGCCCCCCAGCTTGATGCCTTGTACAGCAAGTTGCGGCACACCCTTGGTCTCACCATGAGCACTGGAGACGCAAAAATGGTTATTGAGATAAGTCCCACAGAATTGCCTGGTGAGGCTCTACTGCGTTCGGCTCCGGTAGATCGATTTGTCGTCCCCTCGCCCAGCCACTATCTGGCACCGGTCGATGTAACTGATGCAGAACTGCTCCTGCAATCACTTGCTTTGCTCTTCATCACAAAACTAGTAGACGAAGCCATTATGACCAATAACATCTACTGGGTGCGTGATCAGGTACCGAATACGCTGCGTCTATGGCTGCTCTGGGATTTGAACCTCCCCCTTGCGTCCTGGCATGAGGAGATTGTACAGTGGCGACTAACAGGTGTACAGGCAGCCAGCCAGCAAAAAACGGCACCCATGCCCCATCACTATGCAGAACTTTGCGCGCTGCCTAGCGTCTGGTTGCCCTCTCCAGTCGTCCTCTCAATTCCACTGACCTGCGATGAGGGAGATCATATCCCCATGTATGCTCCGCCACCTGATACCTTGTCGGCAGCACAACTCGAGCAGCTCGCCACGAACATATTCGTGCAAGTCTTAAGTCCAGTCGACAATATGCAAATGACTGCTCAACCTGGAGACACAGTCATCCTTACCACCCTTGTGGAGTATATGGTAATCCGCTACGGTCGTGAACAGTTGCCTGCTTTGCTGGCTGCGTTAGGTCAACACAAGAGTTGGACTACCTTGAGTCCAGCAGTCTTTGGTGTTTCTGCTGCCGAGTTTGCTGCTGACTGGCACGCATATCTCGCAGCGCATTATGGTCTACTAGAGAGTCGCTGAGGGCTATGATACTGCGCTTGGTATAGGAAATTTTCTAAGAGGAAATAAATGTATGAACAGCATGAAGATATCCTACTCTTCATGCCGCGCCTGTTTCTTGCGAACGCTTTTGGAACGCCCCTTTGTCTATAGTTGGTAACACGACACCTATAGAGGGTCTCCTTTCACCACAAAATACCCATTCTCAAAAGTGGAAGATTCCAATCATGGTAAAAATTCCGTGTCGGTAATTTAGGCGCAGGCTAGGTTGCCGAAACCCATGTCAAAGAACCGTAGTCGTGTTTGAAAGAGGGTGTTTATCTTTTCGCATAAGGGTCAGCATAAAGGAGAAGGAATCATGAACGAAGCAAAACTGTATGAGTTGTTGGGCAAGATGGTCACAGAACTAGGTGCAGCCTATGTCGGTGCCAGTGTAATCATCGGCGATCAACTGGGGCTGTACAAGGCAATGGCTGGGGACGATGTGCTCACATCACAGCAACTAGCCGACCGAACCGGCACCGCCGAACGCTATATTCGTGAATGGTTGGCGGGTCAAGCGTCATCTGGTTACATTGAATATGATGCAACCAATAAGGCCTTTCATATGACACCAGAGCAGGCGATGGTCTTTGCCAATGCCGATAGCCCAGTGATCATGACAGGTGGGTTCTACACACTGCAATCTGTCTATGCGGATGTACCGCGCATGACCGAAGCCTTCCGCACAGGCAAGGGAATGGGCTGGGGTGATCATTGCAACTGTCTCTTTTGTGGGGTGGCCAAGTTCTTTGGGCCTGGCTATCGTGCCAATTTACTCGCAAGCTGGTTGCCCACGCTCGATGGGGTGGTCGATAAGTTACAAGCCGGAGGCAAGGTAGCCGATGTGGGTTGTGGTCATGGCATTTCAACCGTGATCATGGCGCAAGCCTTTCCCAACAGCCAGTTCTTCGGTTTTGACTATCACCCAGCTTCGATTGAACAAGCACGCGCCTTTGCCGAAGAGCAAAACGTGGACAATGTCACCTTCGATATTGCCACTGCCAAGGGTTATCCGGGCCAGAATTATGATCTGGTCACCTTTTTCGATTGTCTGCACGACATGGGTGATCCGGTCGGCGCGTCGGCACATGTGCGGGAAACGCTCAATAGCGATGGGTACTGGATGATCGTCGAGCCGATTGCCCAGGATGACCTGGCCGGCAATCTCAACCCTGTGGGTCGCATCTATTATGCTGCCTCGACCATGATCTGCCTGCCAACTTCACTAAGCCAGGAGGTAGGATTGGGGTTAGGCGCACAGGCTGGCGAAGCAAAGCTGCGCGAGGTGGTGACTAAAGGCGGCTTCACCCATTTCCGCCGGGCCACCGAGACGCCCTTCAATATGGTGTTAGAAGCGCGTCCATAATGAGCGAACAGAGTATCTTCCAGTTGCACTTTGCGCGTTACTCTAACTTTTAGAGAAACAGCCTTCTCAACAACGCAGCATTTAAGAAGAAGCAACGCGCTTATCGCTGCAAGGAACGCTTTAGGAACGCTCTACATTGTATGCTCTAGATGCATCGAATTGACTCCCTAACTTCGTTCAGATGCACCGCCAGCAGCACAATTCTTTATCCACATCAGGAGAGAAAAATGTCCACACCAACTTAAACATTAGAATCTGCGATTGATGCTACCAACCGTGCCTTTGTGGCTGCCTATAATCGCGGCGACGCAGCAGGCGCAGCGGCAGTCTACACCACGGATGGACAAGCCTTGCCCCCAACGGTTCCACTGTCACTGGACGCAGAGCCTTGCAGAGTTTTTGGCAAGCTGTCATGGACATGGGCGTGAAAAGCGTCGCCCTGGAGACCGTCGAACTGCAGCCCTGTGGTGAGCTTGCCTACGAAGTGGGTAAAGCGACGCTCATGGGTGAAGGCGGAACGGTGCTGGACACAGGAAAGTTCATTGTGGTCTGGCAGCAAGAGGGTGGAGAGTGGAAGTGGCATCGCGACATCTGGAATAGCAACAGCCCTGCCTAAATGGGTGATTCCACACTGGTTTTGCCGCCGATCCCCTGCCTTGGCAAGACAGGCGTTATACCAAAATGGTCTGTACTGTAGGGGCAGGTAGAAGCCCTGCCCCTACAAAATCTAGCTACTATGCGCGTGCCTACTCCACTCGTTGGCACAGCCACGCGGCGACCTCACCTGCGGGCAAATCCACTTGCTCGCCGCTCACCAAGTCTTTGATGGCGACAACACCCGCCTCGATCTCGCGCGGGCTAACCA
>JBBQIG010000337.1:0-6104 GCA_038324715.1 Anaerolineae bacterium
CGAGTTGGTCTCAACGAATGGTAAGTCAACCATGAGCGTAAAAACCGCGGTCGAAATCAGCAAGGTCTTGCAGCCGGTACAGGCTGGGCTTGCCCTCGTTGAAACAAAAATGAAGTCTGTTGAGTCGTCGCTCTTTGCACCACTCGCCGATGCGTTTGTAGATCTCATCGGCAGCGGTGGCAAGCGGCTGCGACCTACTCTGGCGCTGCTCGCCTCTCAGGTGCGTGCCGACCAGAGTACAAGCGCGACATTCCCCAAGATTGTTGCGCTTGCAGCATCGGTCGAAATGTTGCATACAGCAACTCTCGTGCATGACGATGTAATTGACGGTGCGCTGTTGCGCCGGGGCGCGCCCACACTCAATGCGCTTTGGAACCGCGGCACCACGATTTTGGCGGGCAACTTTATGTTTGCTCGCGCCGCCCATTTCGCCGCCGAGACAAGCAACCAGCGCGTCATCCACATCTTTGCCGATACATTAGAGACCATTGTCAATGGTGAAATGCATCAGCTTTTTGCTCGTCATGATTTCTATCAAGACAAAGAAGGCTACTACCAACGCATCTATGCCAAAACAGCCAGCCTCTTTTGTGCCGCAACCGAAGCTGCGGCTGTGCTGGCAGGGCTAGACGAGAGTGAAGTCCAAGCCTTGCGCTCCTATGGCTATAATCTGGGCATGGCTTTTCAAATTGTCGATGACATTCTCGACTTTACAGGCAGCGATGCCACTTTGGGCAAACCCGCGGGGAGTGATCTGCGCGGTGGCACGGTGACTTTGCCCTTCTTTTATTACCTACAAAGTCATCCTGAAGCCGAAGATCTGATCAACCGCTTGCAAGATGCTCATGCAGCAGCCTCGGAGGGAGATTCACTGCCGTGGGATGCGCTGGTTACGCAAGTTGTGCGTGACTTGCGCACTAGCAATGCCGTGGAATCCGCCTTGCGTGAAGCACACGATTTCCTTGATCTTGCGCGCGCCAACGTGGCGGGCCTGCCAGATAGCCCTTATCACCGCTCAATGTTGGAGTTGTGCGACTTTGTGGTTCAACGCACTTACTAAACGCGAGTCAACGCCGCGCGTATCTGTCCATCAAGCGCCACCAGAGCAGGCAACCCACGTCGATCTTTCCATTATCATCGTCAGTTGGAATGTCTGGGATCTGGTACGTGCCTGCCTGCAAGCCATTGAACAGATTACGGTTGACTTGGGTGCACCCTCAGACATTCGTGGCTTTGGCCCGCTCGTCAACAATTCCCCTCAGCCTACCCTAGAAGTAATCGTGGTCGACAACGCCAGTTTGGATGCTACGGGGGAATTGCTCCCCGCTCGCTTTCCGTGGGTGCGGTTGATTCGCAGCGCCACCAACTTGGGTTTCACGGGGGGCAATAATATCGGCTATGCTGCCAGCCGCGGGCGAGCGATCTACTTTCTCAATCCTGATACAGAACTCGTACACAATTCCCTGCCTGGGACTCTTCACGGAAGTCTTCACGGTAGCGGCGTAGGGTACGATAGTTTATGGACGCTCTATTCTGCGCTTATGGAGAATCCAGATATCGGCATGGTGGGGCCACAACTGCGCTATGCCGACAACACACTACAAAGCAGCCGCCGCCGCTTTCCATCGCCCTTGACAGGCTTTTTTGAAAGCACTTGGTTGGGAAAACTTTGGCGTGGCAACCCGTGGAAACGTCATTTTCAGATGGACGACTGGCCCTCGAACTTCCGCCAAGAGGTCGATTGGCTTGTGGGCGCGGCAATGATGGCACGGCGCAGTGCGCTGGAAACCGTACGTTTGCCCGATGCCACCGGCCCTTTTGATGAAGGCTTTTTCATGTATAGCGAGGAACTTGACCTCTGTCGCCGCTTAAAGCAGGCCAAGTGGCGCATTGTCTATGTACCCGAAGCCGTTGTCATCCATTATGAAGGACGCAGCAGTGAGCAGGTGGTGGCAGCGCGCCATATTCACTTCAACCGCAGCAAAGTCCGTTATTATGAAAAATACTTTGGCAGGCGTTGGGCAACGCTCTTGCGTGCGTTTCTGCTACTAGAGTTCCGCCGCCAATGGCTGCTTGAAGGTGCCAAGTGGTTGCTGGGTCATAAGCGCGAACTGCGTGCGCGGCGCATGGCAGCCTATCGCGAAGTACTAGCCAGCGGACTCCGCCCCACACCCTAGCCACTAGCCCTTGCGGGGACACCTTCCTCGAAGCTCGGAGCTTCGAGGAAGGGTTTCTGGACTGAAGTTATTCTAATGCAACACTAAAAACGTGCCCTACTCCTTCCTTGGAGCTTCAGGCTCCGAGGAAGGTTATCTTCGCGCGACCAAACCACGCCAATGCCCACTCCACTACATATCACTCTCCGCATCAGTCGCATCGACCAGCGCGCGTATAATGCGCTGGATGATTTGCTCGGCGACTTCTTGCTTGCTCATCAGCGGCAAAGTCTCTGACCAGCCATCCACCCCAAGCAACGTCACTCGGTTCGTATCCACAGCAAACCCCGCGTCTGCGGCGCTTACATCGTTGGCAACAATAAAGGTCAACGCCTTCCGTTCCAGCTTGGACTGTGCATGTTCAAGCAAATTATCAGTCTCGGCAGCAAAGCCCACCGTGACAATAGGACGTCCCACCTCACGACGTTGCTCTGCCACAGCCAGGAGAATGTCTGGATTGGCAGCCAATGAAATTGTGGGAACACCTTCTTCTTTTTTAATCTTATGCGTGGCAGCTTGCGCAGGGCGAAAATCTGCCACCGCTGCCGCCATCACCAGAATGTCCGCATGAGCGCTGGCGGTGAGCACAGCATCTTTCAGTTCCAGCGCACTTTCCACCATCACGCGTTCGGCTCCGGCTGGCAGCGGCAAACTCTCTACCGTGGTAATCAGCGTCACCTCCGCCCCAGCATCCAATGCCGCTTGCGCCACGGCATAGCCCTGTTTGCCCGATGAGCGGTTGGTGAGATAGCGCACAGGGTCAACCGCTTCGTGTGTTCCACCCGCAGTCACCACCACCTTACGCCCAGCCAACGGGCCTTGACGCGAGAGCAGATAGCGAATTTTGCCCAAGATCGCCACAGGATCACTCAAGCGCCCTTGCCCCACTTGCCCCGATGCCAGATGACCCGCCTCGGGGCCTACCACAATTGCCCCACGCGCCACCAAAAGGCGCAAATTTTCTTGGGTGGCAGGATGAGCAAACATGCCACCATCCATTGCGGGGGCAACAACCAGGGGGCAAGTCGCCGCCAGTGCCGTCACGCTCAACAGATCATCACTTTGACCGTGGGCTAGTTTTGCCAACGTGTTGGCTGTTGCCGGAACGATCAGCAAAAGATCGGCGTGATGCCCCAGCCCAATGTGCAGCACATGCGCTTCACTCCCCCACAAATCCTCATCGGTGTAAGCGCGACGTCCTGTAACCGACTGGAAGGTCAACGGTGTCACGAACTGGGTTGCAGATCGGGTGAGGATGGTGTCAACTTGTGCGCCAGCTTGAGTTAGCTTCGAGGCTAAGTCAGCAGCTTTATAGCAAGCGATGCTGCCAGTGACGCCGAGGACAATACGTTTGTTGTGCAGGGCACGGATGGTCATGCGTCTTCCTTCATGTGCAGATGAAGTTGCTAATGTCAGATTTAGTCAGGTAGCCACTGGTCAAACAGCCACTGGTCAAGTATTCAATAGAATAGATGTGTTGCAGGTTATTCTGATTGCGGAAACACCCCTTGCTCGATTGCACTCTGGCGCGCAGTTTCCAATGTGTCCATAAACCCCTGGAAGTTATACTCATCGCGCAACAAGCGTTGAGCAGCGGGATTAAATTCTTCCCACATTGCGCTAGGCATCCACTGCGAAGCGAAAGGGACAACCTCATCCGTTTCCTGGATCATGCGCATCGCTTTGTCCATTTCTGCGGTGACAGCCCCAGCCTCTAGATCGGCGCGCACGGGTGCGTAGACGCCGTTGATGTTCCCTGCCTCGCGTGCAATTAACGCCTGAGCTTCGGGTAAACCGAGATAGCTGAGAAAGTCTTGTGCTTGTACTCGGTGGGGGGCGTTGGCAGGAATCACATAGCCGATTACATCAACAGGCTCTGCTAGTGGAACAGACGGATCGATGACTGGAAAGCGGAAGAAGTCAAACTCGTGGCGAAATTCTGGTGGCGTTCGGCTAACGATATAGCTATCCATAAGCACCATAACCGCCTCTTCCCCCGTGAAGGCTCCATTGTCTCCACGCACAAGCGCATTAATAGCCGCTAGATCATCCATCAATTCTGGGCGCTCGACAACAAACCCCTGATCAATGAGGCTGCGCCAAGTTTCGAGTAAACTGATAATACGCGGGTCGTCATATCGTTCTTGACCCGCCAACAAACTGCGATGGTATGCTGCCCCGTTGATGCGCAGGTTCAAATAGTCGAACCAAAGCGTGTGGGCATAACTCCTCAGCCCTGGAATTGCCAAGGGCGTCTCTCCATTGGCCTGTAAGGTGGCGCAGACTTGGATGAACTCATTCCAATTTTGCGGCGGCTGCAGATTGTATTGCGCAAAGATTGCCTTGTTGTAATAAATTCCAGACCAGGCAAAGGCAATTGGCACCATGAGGGGATTGCCATTTTCCTCATCTCGAATGAGTTTTTGCACATTGGGGAGCAAATTCTCGTCTAGCGTTGCGTTCGTCCAAACCTCACTTAAATCGGAAAGCTCTCCCTGGCGACTTGCCTGGGCGTATTGCCGGTTGACGAAAGACATGAGCATATCGGGTGGAGAGGAATCAGAGATAAAATCACCGCCCCAAGCAAGTGGCTGGCGATTGAAGGTAATTTCGGTATGTTCCTCCTGATAATTGTTTGCGAGTGTTTGTTCAACCTGACTATTCACGTCCAGCGTCATCCAAAGCAACTCGGCGGGCTGAACACTTTGTGCAGTAAGCGCTTCATCACCCCGACCACAGTGCGCAGTCAGCAACGTAACAAGCAGCAATGTGATTGATAGAAAAAGCTTGGGGTGGATGGAAATCTTTTGCATTAAATTCACCTCAATTAACTCAAGTTGCGGCCTAACATAAACGACAACGGGTATTTAACCCGATACTTAACGTAGCTCTTCCAAAGAATTGCTTCCGCATCGCAGACTTCTCAAATTGACAGGTCAGTCTGACAGTTCGGATTACAGTCCCCACTCTCTTAAATTGCCGCCGAAGAATCACTCTGGTTCATGGTGTAGAGCAGGTACAACCCATCTAATGTGAGCCAGGGAGAGATAATATCGATAGCAGAGGTCTCTTTGGCGATCAGCGGTGCAAGTCCACCTGTGCCGATTACGCGTGTGGTTGGCCCTAGTTCCGCTTTAATGCGAGCCACCATCCCCTCCACCAACCCCACATAGCCAAAGAGCAAACCCGATTGCATGGAATGGATGGTATTGCGCCCAATCACCGACGGGGGGCGCACGAGATCGACTTTGGGCAGTTTGGCGGCACGTTCAGCCAGAGCATCGGCGGCAATGCCAATCCCCGGCGCAATTGCCCCCCCCAAATATTCACCGGCAGCAGTGATGGCCTCAAAGGTGGTGGCAGTCCCAAAGTCCACAATGCAGAGAGGGCCACCATAACGATGATAGGCAGCAACCGCATCAACAATGCGATCCGCACCCACAGCGTCGGGGTTATCATAGAGGATGGTCATGCCCGTCTTGAGCAGTGAGGTGATGATTAGTGGCTCGCAATGCAGATAATTTACGCAGACTTCGCGCCAGCGACTGGTGAGAATTGGTACACCCGATGCAATGGCGACTCCCTGAATCTGGTCTAGCGCAATGTCCCGAAACTGGAGTAGCCCCACCAATTGCATGGCAAACTCATCGGGCATACGCTCATGGTCAGTTGCCAATCGCCAGTGTGGGCCAAGTGTTTCGCCTTCATAAAGCCCCAACATGATATTCGTGTTACCAATGTCAATACAAAGCAGCATTGATCTCTCGTCATTCTAGATTCTAGATATTTTAGGTGATACTCTGAGATAAGCGGACTGTGGATGGAATCTGGACGTTGTTGTTTAACTTTAGTTGTTGAATCTGGCAGAGATTACAGGCAGAGATTACC
>JBBQIG010000338.1:0-6095 GCA_038324715.1 Anaerolineae bacterium
GTTATTCTTTGATTTGAGGACTGTTTCCTACACTATTCTCTTGATGATCTCGATACTATTACTCATAATATCTACTTGTAGTGTTCAAGACCGTTAACAGAATATCGGGTACAAACAGTTCCGACTCCAGTGCAATCGACATGGGATCTTCTAGAGAATGCCCTGTCAAGCAACTCGTTACTAACGGCATGCTCGTTGCCGTGTAGGAGAGCGTTGGTACATTGACGCTCTCACGTTTCAATCCACCGTGGTAAAGAGAATGTAAAAGAGAGAGAGCGTATGCGAAAAATTTGGACACACTTGTCATTGCTTTTGGTCGGCGCGCTGGTACTAAGCGCCTGTGCCACGGGCGTACCTGCCACCACCCCTGCGGGTGAAGCACCTGCGGCTCCCGCAGCAGAAGGCGCAACCACTGAAGCACCTGCTGCAGAAGCACCCGCAGCCGATGCAGGGAGCATTCAAATTCCGGAGACGGAAGAAGGCATGTTTAACGTTGCCTTTGTCTATGTTGGCCCCATCGGTGATGGTGGCTGGACCTATGCCCACAATGAGGGGCGCGTCTATTTGGAGAATGAGCTAGGCGATACAGTTCACACGGCCTATTTGGAGAGTGTGCCCGAAGGTGCAGATGCCGAACGTGTGATCCGCAACCTGGCGCGTGCTGGCTTCGATGCCATCTTCACCACCTCCTTTGGCTATATGGATCCCACTGAAGTTGTTGCCGAGGAATTCCCCGACACCTACTTCGTGCATGTCTCTGGCTATAAGAAGAATGAGACCAACTTTGCCAACCTCTTTGGTGCCATGGAGAGCATGAAGTACCTGGCGGGTATGATCGCGGGTGCGCGTGCGGCTGAAGATGGCAACACCACCATTGGCTATATCGCGCCCTTCCCCATTCCCGAAGTCATTCGCCACATCAACGCCGCTGCTATGGGAATGCGCGAGACCTGCCCAGAGTGTGTGATGGAGATCCGCTGGATCTTCACCTGGTTTGACCCCAACCTCGAGCGCCAAGCTGCCGAATCGCTGATCGAGTCGGGTGCAGGTGTGGTCATTACAGGTGCAGACACCACAGGCCCTGTGCAAGCTGCCGACGAGCTTGGTGTCTATGGCATTGGCTATGACAGCCGCAATGCTTGTGACGTAGCGCCCGACACCTGTTTGACCACCCCCTATTGGGAGTGGGGTCCATTCTATGTGCAAATGGTGCAGGAGATGATTGATGGCACCTTTGTCCCTGAAGACCTCTACTTTGATGTGGAGAGTGGCGCACTCGGACTGCTCGGCTTTATGGAAGGCCAAGAGCCATCTCCCGCAGTGCCAGAAGAAGTGATTCCACAAGTGCAAGAATTGCTGGATCAAATGCTGGCGGGCGAGTTCGATCGCTTTGATATCTTTACCGGCCCTATCTATAACAACCAGGGCGAGCTGCTCGTCCCCGAAGGTGAGTCGCTGACCCAGTCTGACTTGGAAGGCATTGACGCCACCATTGCCGAACAAACGGGCCGCGAAGCATGTACCTACTGCATGAACTGGCTCGCCGAAGGCGTTTCGCCCGAAGCTGAGTTACCTCAGTAGAATAGTTCAAGGTACTGACTCTTCTTGAAGCGCCAACCTTTGTAAAAGGGCTTCAAATCGAGTAAATTAGCAATATATCTGCGACATACTTGTTACATAGAGGGCGTGCTACCAAGGCACGCCTTCTATGTAGCTGAACACTTCACTTTCAGTAATCACTGCCAAGAAGTTCCTGCAAGAGACTGCATTCGGATGCAAAGCCAACCCACATCAGTGCCAGCAGAAAAAACAGCAGAAGTAGACGAGCCAACCCCGGCGCTGGAAATGCGTCACATTACCAAACGCTTTCCCGGTGTCCTCGCCAATAATGACGTGAGCTTTAGCACGCGACGTGGCGAGGTTCATGCCCTGTTGGGTGAAAATGGCGCGGGTAAATCCACCTTGATGAATATTCTCACTGGACTCTATCACCCCGATAGTGGCTCTATTTTGGTCAATGGGAAGCCAGTGGCATTCCACTCCCCGCGTGATGCCATCAAGGCGGGCGTGGGCATGGTACATCAGCACTTCATGCTCGTCTCTTCTCAAACCGTGGCAGAAAATGTGATTCTGGGTTTGCAGAATGTCAATTTCGTTTTAGACACCTCCCAGATTGAAGCTGAGGTAGAACATATCGGCGCGCAATTTGGCTTGCCCGTTGACCCGCGCGCAAAAATTTGGCAGCTTTCTGTGGGCGAGCAACAGCGGGTTGAGATTATCAAGCTGCTCTATCGAGGCGCGCAAATTCTCATTCTGGATGAACCCACGGCAGTCCTGACACCCCAGGAGATCGAAGCCTTTTTTGTCACCCTGCGCGAGATGACAGCAGCAGGCAAGACCATTATCCTGATTAGTCACAAGTTAGATGAGGTCATTGCTATTGCAGATCGCATCACCATCCTACGCAACGGGGAGCATGTGGCAACTGTTGACAATCAAGGATTGACCAAGGCGCAACTCGCCAGCTTGATGGTGGGGCGCGAAGTCCTCTTTCGCATTGAAAAACAGCCTGCCCAACTTGGCGAAGTACGCTTGGCAGTAGACAATGTCAGCGCGCTCAACGACAAAGGCATTCCCGCATTGCGCGGGCTTTCGCTGCGTCTCCGTTCGGGTGAGATTGTGGGTGTGGCAGGTGTGGCGGGCAATGGGCAGCGTGAACTTGCGGAAGTGATCTGCGGGTTACGCCCCACGGAAACTGGTTCCGTCCACATTTCCAGCCAGAGCGTTACCAATGCACCACCCATTGTAATGATTGAGGCAGGAATTGCCTACGTTCCTGAAGATCGCAGCGCCACAGGCAGCGCGCCCAATCTCTCGGTTGCCCAAAATCTGGCGCTCAAAAACTATCGCAAACTAGGCAGTGGCGGACGCTTCTTTCTCAGCCGCCGCGCCATGCGCGAGCAAGCCATCAACCTGATCCAGAAATTCAACATTGCCACCCCATCGCCCGAAACGGCAGCACGCCTGCTCAGTGGCGGCAATCTACAAAAGGTCATCTTGGCGCGCGAGCTTGCCCAGCGTCCCCTGGTCACTGTGGCGGCCTATCCGACGCGCGGGCTTGACGTGGGTGCCACTGAAAATGTGCGCCGCATCCTCATTGATGAGCGCAACCAAGGCGCGGCCATTCTACTGATTTCTGAGGATTTGGACGAAATTTTTGCCATTGCCGACCGCATTGCCGTCATCTTTGAAGGGAAAATTGTGGGCGAAATGACGAGTGAAGAAGCGACACTTGACCAGATCGGCCTGATGATGGCAGGTGTGCAGCCATGAGCGTTTCTACAACGCCCAGCAGTGAACCACAAGCAGAAATCAAGCCCCGACGACGTTTGCGTCTCGAACGCGTGCAGGAACAACCGCGTTGGCTGCGCTGGCTTGCCCCCCTCATCCTGGTCATCGTCGCCCTATTGGTGGGTGCAGGGCTGCTCTCAGTGATTGGGGCAAATCCCTGGGTCGTCTACCGGCGCATGGCTGAATTGGCCTATGGCTCAGCCTTTGGCTGGTCAGACACCACCATCAAAGCAACCCCCTTGATCTTGGCGGCTTTGGGCGTCTCGATTGCCTTTCGGATGCGCCTCTGGAATATCGGCGCAGAGGGTCAACTTTATCTAGGCGCATTTATGGCAACCGGGGTAGCGCTCCACGTCCTCCCCGCAGATTCACCTACCTGGCTCATGCTTACGGGTATGGCACTTGCAGGTTTTCTGGGTGGAGCCATCTGGGGCATTATCCCTGGAATCCTCAAAGCCAAACTTAATGTCAACGAAATCATCACGACGTTGATGCTCAACTATGTGGCAATCCTTTGGAACAACTTCTTTATCTATGGCCCGTGGAGCGAGCGCGGCTTTGGCTTGACGCCCCAATTTCCGCGCACAGCCTGGTTTCCGCGCTTCACCGACTATGCCGACACTTTTCCCATCTTTCGTGGCATCACTGCCCACCTTGGCATCTTCGTCGCCATCCTTCTTGCCATTGTCCTCTGGGTCGTTTGGCAGCGCACGCGCTGGGGCTTTGAGGTGACAGTAGTCGGCGACAATCCACGTGCCGCGCGCTATGCAGGCATCAACCTCACGCGCAACATCATCCTGGTCATGGCGCTCAGTGGTGGACTAGCGGGTTTGGCGGGTATGAGCGAAGTGGCAGGCGTTGTCCACCGCTTGCAAGAGCGTTTTTCTCCCGGCTACGGCTTTACGGCAATCATTGTGGCGTGGCTGGCAAAGCTCAACCCATTGGGCATTATCTTGGTCTCCTATCTTTTTGCGGGACTCTTGGTGGGTGCAGATGCGATCCAGCCAGCAGGTATCGCCCAACTCCTGCAAGGGGTCATCCTCTTTGTGGTTGTAGGTGGTGAGATGATGCTGCACTATCGACTGCGCTTTGTGCGTGGCTAGGGTATATTACATTGATTGAGTACTAACCTTCGAGTACTAACCTTCGAGGAAGCTCGGAGCTTCCTCGAAGGTGTGAAGTAGATTGAACTTATTGTAGCCAGAAGCAGCATGATCCTACAGGGCAATTTTCATGGAATTAGCCGTAATCGTTAGCCTACTCGCCTCTGGAATTCGCACAGGCACCAGTATTCTCTTTGCTACCATTGGCGAAATCTTTGCCGAGCGCGCAGGGGTCTTAAATTTAGGGGTGGAGGGCATGATGATCCTGGGGGCAATGAGTGCCTATGGGGTCGCCTATCTCACCGGCAATGCATGGATAGGCTTGCTGGCAGCGGCTCTGGTAGGTGGCACTTTAGCGCTGCTCCACGCCTATGTCACAGTCACCTTGCACGCTGACCAAGTGGTGAGTGGACTGGCGCTGACCTTTGTCGGTACAGGGCTTGCTTCAGTCGTGGGTGCGCCGCTGGTCAATGTGCCGCAAGCCCCTCGCTTACCCAGCCTGCCCATTCCTCTTTTGGCTGACATCCCCATTCTTGGCCCCATCTTCTTCAATCATAACGTCATTGTCTACATAGGTTTCCTGCTTATTCCATTGGCATGGTTCTACATCAATCGCACGCGACCAGGGCTGGAACTGCGTGCAGTTGGTGAATATCCCGCGGCGGCAGATGTACAAGGCATCAACGTCTTTGCGCTTCGCTATCTCTATGTCTTCATAGGTGGGCTGCTGGCAGGTGTGGGCGGTGCAACGTTGACGCTGGCAGTTTCGCCACGCTGGATTGAAGGCATCACCTCTGGGCAAGGGTGGATTGCCGTAGGACTCGTCATTTTTGCCCAATGGGATCCGGTGCGCGCGGCGATCGGCTCCTATCTCTTTGGTGCCATCCGTCGATTGCCGCTTGATTTACAAAATGTAGGCATCTTTCTGCGTAACCCTGCCCTGGGTTATTTCACCAACATGCTCCCCTATCTCTTTACTGTCATCGTGCTGATCATCGGTTCGCGTGCAGCCATGCGCCGCCGCGTGGGTGCGCCCGCGGCACTAGGTCAGCCCTATAGCCGTGAAGAGCGTGGGGCATAGATCGGACTCGCCATGCTGCCAACTGCCCATGTAGCCTATACCTGGCTCACCCTTACTCTAGTACAAGATACATTTCATGTTGCGCCCGATGCAGATTACAGAGGCGTTGCGCTTGCCGCGGTCGGCTCCGACCTGATTGACAAACCGCTGGCGGCTGGCTACTTCTATCCCAAGCACAAAGCCGCTGTCCTCTTTGCCCATACTCTCCTCGCCTATCTTGCCGTGGCAGCCACGACAATTGCGACAAGGCGGCGCTGGCCCAAAGGGGCACTCTATGGCATTGCATTTCTAGGTCATGCTCTACTCGATCGCATTTGGGCATTTCCCGACACCTTCTACTGGCCCTTGCGCGGCTGGCGCTTCCACGTTTGGGGCAAACAAGGCTCTGAGCAAAAAGAGATAGGCAAGGCCTACTGGTTCGCCTTTACTCGTCGCCCCGAATTGTGGCTATGGGAGATTGGTGGGCTGCTTGCCCTGGCGTGGCTGGTCTGGCGACATCGCCTCTATCACCCCCATCGCTTGCTTACCTTTGTGCGAACAGGTCGCCCACCTCTTTAGTC
>JBBQIG010000339.1:0-6090 GCA_038324715.1 Anaerolineae bacterium
TTATGTCTAGCCAGCGCACGATCTGAATTGCCTACACCTCATACCGGTCGGCCAACGTCCGATGTAGATGTCCGATACATCGACTTGCGAGCCAATATTTCGCCGAAATCACATGTTATGTAATGTGACATTGTCAAATTAAACGTTCATAAAGAAAGTCACTCATGGAACTTCAAGGTAGCCACCAATTTAAAGCCCCTCTAGAAGCCGTTTGGCAAGCCCTGATGGATCCTGCTGTGCTGGCAAAGGCACTTCCAGGCGGCGATCAACTGGAGCAAGTTGGCGAAAACGACTATAAAGCCGCCATGAATGTGCGTATGGGGGCTGTCCAAGGCCGCTTCGAAGGCAAAGTCACCCTCACCGATGTTGTGCCACTTCAGGGCTATCGCATGCAGGTCAGTGGTCAAGGTGCGCCCGGTTTTCTCTCTGGAGCAGGAACACTCAGCCTCGCCGCCAATGCTGAAGGCACGCTGCTCACCTATTCCGGTGATGTCCAGATCGGTGGGCGCATTGCCGCTGTAGGCCAGCGGCTAATCGACAGCACCGCCCGTTCCATGATTCGCCAGGGCTTCCGTACACTGGAGGAGCAACTGCTGGTAGGATCCGACGACACAAAAACTGGCACGAATTCTGGCACAACAGTTGTGCCACCACCCACATCAATTCCCCCGGTCACACCCGATTTGACACCTGTTGCATCGTCAACCACTCTGCCCACAGAAAAAGCCAGAAGTGCGCCAACATTCAGCGCCTCAGATGCATCATCAGCCGCGATGGGCAGGATGGCGGTCGAGATTGCAAAAGACGTTGCCCAAGAGTTCGCGTCGGACTACATTCCACGCGATAAACAACCCCAGGCGTTTGCCTTCGCCTTGGGTGCGCTTTCAATGTTGCTCTTTGTAGTCCTGGTGCGTCTAGTACAACGCGATTAACCCCTCGGCCTACTCCGCACATCCACCGCCCAGGGCAACGGCGACATTTCACTTTTTTGAGGAACTAATGAGTTTGAGGAACTAATGAGCGATCCAAATCAACCCATTGCGCCCATTGTCGGTCAACGCAAACTTTTCCACTTCAATGACAATGGGCAACAGACTTATCAAAGTTACGATCTCACACCTGACGATTTTATGAATCCCCAATCAGGGGATGAATTTTTCAACGGTGAAGCACACGATCGTGCAGTTCGCATCCTTGCCAGCATGTTGCGTTACCATTACCGCTACAGCCCCACCGTCAGCACACACATCAAGCCAAAAGTCATTTGGACAGATGCATCCCTAGCCCAGCCCATGCCCGATGTTGTCTTGGTCAACCACCTGAACGACCCCCAGCGCCACCGCCCCGTCCTTGACCTGACCAGCGAAAAAGTGGCAGAACAGGCTATAGGCCCTGCGCCAGAAGAGGTCACAGTGCGTGCCATCTTTGAAGTCACATCACCCCTGCTGGCGCAGACCGATCTCGAAGACAAGCGATCACTCTATGCCCGTGCCAATGTGCCAGAATACTGGATCATTGACACGGGATTGCGACCCGATCAAGCGCAACTTCACTACACCATCTTGAGCTTCCAGTTAGAAAATGGACAGCACAAGCCTATCCCTGCCCAAAGCAGTGGACGATGGGAAAGTCCTGCCTGTCGCTTCTGGATTACCGTAAGTCCCGATCACCAAAGCTTCCAGCTTGGCGATCTGCGCACAGGCAAAGCCTTCCCAGAGCCAGCCGAGGACGACAATCCGTCTATCGCCACTCAGTCCGAGGCGGATCGTAGCGCCCAATCCATTGCCAATCAATTAAAGCTCTCTCCATAGAGGCGACCGATCCCTGACGTGTACAGACTAGATCCCACTATCTCTGAAAAGATCCAGTAAAAGATTGCACCGCGCCCGCGAGCCTCGCTATTCGTTGACCAGGATACCCCATTCATGCTACATTAGCCCTGGCGTTAGGATGGCTGCCCTGCTTCCTCCAACGTTCTTCCCACCAATCCAGCAGCATCAACATCACACAGTACTCAACCGGCGAGCCGCCTCAACACACTCGCCTAGATCACTCGGAGCAATTGACCATGCAACGCGTCTGTTTCCTACTCAGAATTAAACCCGACCGCATTGAAGAGTATAAAGAACGTCATGCCGCCGTTTGGCCTGACATGCTTCAAGCCTTGAGCGACAGCGGTTGGCACAATTACTCTCTGTTTCTGCGCCAAGACGGTCTGTTGGTAGGCTATTTTGAGACGCCTGACCTAGAGGCTGCGCGCGCTGCCATGTCCAAGCAGGAGGTCAATAAGCGCTGGCAGGAGGACATGGCTCCCTTCTTTGAAAAGCTAGAAGGTCGCCACGCCGACGAAGCCATGATGACGCTTGAAGAGGTTTTCCACCTCGATTAGTCATCTACAGCTTCCCAAATCGCTTTTCAGAACCATCACGCACCAGGAGCATCCTATGGAACTTCACGCCCGCGCCTATCCCAAAGCCCGTATCGGCCTCTTTGCCATCGGGCTTGCCGCCTATTGGCCCCAGTTTCCGGGCCTCAAAGAGCGTTTGGAAGGCTACTATCAGCATGTAGCAGATCAACTTGGCAACATTGCCGAAGTGGTAGGACTTGGCCTGGTCGATACCCCCCAAAGCGCCTATGCCGCTGGCAATCGTCTCGCCGCTGAACAAGTCGATCTGCTCATCTGTCACACCGCCACCTACGCCACCAGTTCACAGGTGCTGCCAATCGTCCAGCAAGCCAGAGTCCCCGTCTTGATCCTCAACCTGCAACCTGCGGCTACTTTAGATTACCCCAACACAGACACAGGCGAATGGTTGGCCAATTGTTCAACCTGCTGCGCTCCCGAACTTGCCAATGCCTTTCATCGCGCAGGCGTCGAGTTCCAAGTAGTCTCGGGTCAACTCTTCGATGATGAGCGCGTCTGGCGTGAACTTGGCGAATGGTGCCATGCAGCCACTGCCATGCGCACACTGCGCGGCGCACGCTTTGGCTTCTTGGGTCATACCTACCCCGGTATGCTCGATATGTACTCCGACTTCACCCAGCATCACGCCCAACTGGGTCTACATGTCGAAGTGCTGGAGATGTGCGACCTTGCCGAGCGTGTCAAGACGGTGACCGATCAGGAAGTCGTAGCCAAATTGGAGGAAACACATGCAGTCTTCACCGTAGATCAGACCGTGAAAGAGGACGATCTACAGTGGGCCTGTAAAGTCGCGGCGGGGCTGGATCGCATGGTCAGTGACTATGACCTGGCAGCACTCACCTATTACTATCGCGGCGCGCCGCAAAGTGAATACGAACGGTTAGGGGCTGGCTTAATCCTGGGCAATACACTCCTCACCGCGCGCGGAATTCCGGCATCGGGCGAAGGCGATCTGAAAAATGCAGTGGCGATGAAGGTAATGGATGTCTTGGGCGCGGGCGGTTCTTACACTGAATTTTATGCAATGGACTTTGCCGAAAAATTCGTACTCATGGGCCATGATGGGCCAGGACATATCGCCATAAGCGATCATAAACCCTTGCTGCGCGGGCTGGGTCTCTATCACGGCAAGTCAGGCTCCGGTGTTTCCGTTGAGTTTAGCGTCAAGTATGGCCCCGTCACCATCTTTGGCTGCACCCAAACCCGCAGTGGGCAACTCAAGTTTCTCGTTGCTGAAGGTGAATCCATTCCTGGTCCTACACTGCAAATCGGCAATACCAACAGCCGCATCCGCTTCAATCTCGCTCCAGCCGAATTCGTCGATGCCTGGTGCGCCGAAGCCCCCACCCATCATTGTGCGCTCGGCGTTGGTCATCTCGCGCCCGTCCTGCGCAAGTTTGCACGCTTGCAAGGGCTTTCATTCACCCACGTCGCAGCCTAGAAGTTCATCAGCACCTACTCCACTTCAGCATCAAGGCAGAGAATGGGGCTTTGCACAGAACAAAGCTCCATTCCCAATTCAAAAAAAACAGGGTTGACGATTAATTTACGCTATGCTATAGTTAAATCAATCGTAACACTTACGCACTCCCTAGCTTTTGTATCCGTTGCGATTACCTCAAATAGTGAATCAATAGGCTTGTTTATTTCTTTCAATAGGATCATCTGCGTTTCGCAGACACTTTGCCCATTTGGCTTCAGGTCGGCAATCTAGATCATTTTTGAATGTTCATGTTCAGCTTTGCCATGCTTTGGGTAGAGTTGTTGCTCCCTTTCGTTTTGCATTTGGCACAAAACGCATAATTCCTTTTTCCTTGTCATCAGCGTAGGGCGACACCCTGCGTAGCTACTTGCTGCGCGCAAAAACATTCTCAGCACCTTAACGTTTTTGCCCATTATCTAATAACGGCTATAGCCGGCCTATTTTTGCTTGCCTGTCTACCATCTACAAGCGGGTCTCCCCACGTACTTACTCGCTACCTGCACATATATAACCAAGTCGAAGACGAAACCAAAGAAGGAACCAAAGGAGAAAGAAATGAAACCCCACAGTGTTAAGCTTCTTATATTGCTGCTATTCAGCATGGTGCTGGCTGCCTGTGCTGGAGCACCACCGGCTGGAAGCACCACCACAGACGCGGCCCCAGCCGCCGCAGTTCCAGCAGTCCCTGCCGGTGACTCACAACTCCCTGTCGATGTACCGCGCAATGAACTTTTCGTAGCTGACCAAATCTTCCGCTACAGCGTGATCGACAACTACAACTTCTGGGTCAACGGGCCACACACCCCACATCGTCATGCGCTGATGATGGAGACCCTCTGGTATCGCGACCAAGAGACAAGCGAATTGTTGATGGGTGCAGCCATATCAGAACCTGTCTACAATGACGATTTCACGCAGATGAATGTCGATCTACGCGACAACATCTACTGGAGCGATGGCGTTCAGTTTACCGCCGACGACCTGGTTTACACGGTGGAGTTGCTCAACACCAATCCAGACATGAGTGCGAATGGTTGGTCTACACAATTAAACCAATTCCTCGAGTCGGTGGAAAAGACGGGCGATTTCAGTGTCCAGTTCAATCTCAAGGAAGCAAATCCCCGCTTCCACAGCATGTTTGACGCGCGCTGGAATGGTGTCTACATGATGCCAAAGCATATCTTTGAGACTGTGGACGACCCTGCAACCTTTACCTTCAGCGATCCTGTTACCCTCGGTGCCTACACCGTGACAGAGACCGACCCCAATGGCTATTGGGAACTCTTCACCCGCCGCGATGACTGGGAACGCACACCGGCTGGCATTATCACCGGCAACGCAGGGCCACCCTATGTACTGACCATCTTCTATGGAGAGAGTGCAAAGAAGGCCATCGCCATGTCACGCGGCGAACTCGATGTCTTCTTTGATGTCGATTTTGAAGCCTTCGAAACTGTACTCGACACAACACCGACCGCGCGTTCATGGTACACCGAATTCCCCTGGGCCTACCCCAACGAGGTCAGCACGCGCCAATTCCTCTTTAACACTGAGTCAGCAGACATATATGCCAACAAGGATGTGCGCTGGGCGCTGGCACTGGCCTTAAACATCGTGGAGCTACAAACCGAGTATATCGGTGGCGTAGCCAAAGTGACGCCACTCCCCATCCCGCCAACCGCGGCACTTTCGACCATGTACTTGGATCCAATGGAAGAGTGGTTGAACGAGTTTGAAATTGAAATTGAACCAGGCGAGATGTATCAGCCTTACGATCCAACCGTATCCGATCAAATTGCTGCGTGGGCTGAGGCTCAAGGATACGTAGTTCCAGGTACGCCTAGAGAAATCTTTGGCACAGGGTGGTGGAAGTTCGATCCTGAAGTTGCCGAGCGCTTGCTGATCAAGAATGGCTTTAGCCGCGATGGCAGTGGCAATTGGCTCCAACCAGATGGGCAACCTTGGGTGCTAGACCTGCAATCACCTCCTGATGAAAACGACGCCTTCCGCATGGCAACTGCTGCCGCTGATATGTGGTCTGATTTTGGCATTGACGTAAACCTGCAAGGTCTAGAGCGCAGCGTTTGGGACCAAAATCGCTTCACCGGACAATTTGAGGTGAGTACACCTTGGACGAGCTTCGTGCTCGCATCAGGTGATGCTTGGCCCGAAATTCGGGGTA
>JBBQIG010000340.1:0-6088 GCA_038324715.1 Anaerolineae bacterium
GCTTTCTACTTCTTTCAAGATGCGAATGATCTGTTCTTCTGTGTAGCGTGTTCCTTTGCTCGCCATGAGACTATCCTCCTGGTTGGCTTATATCCGATAGTCTCACTCTCTCTGGTATAGTTTTTCGGGGGACAGATCATAGGGGTTAAGTTGAAAGCCGGGGCAGTCGGCAAATGTTCGTCAGAATGCAAGGGCAGATTAACATGGGCCTCCCTCCCTGTCAATTGGACTTTGGCAGCAGGTGTTATCTCGCGTTGGGGCCGGTGTTCCAGGGAATATAAAAAGGGGCGACGCATAAAGCGTCGCCCCTTTGCAACCGTGAATCCTGCTCGATCTTCTGAACAGGATTCAGGTGGGAATTACATACCCATCCCCATACCGCCCATGTCGCCACCGCCACCACCGCCGGCCTTCTCGGCCTCAGGAATGTCTGTGACCAGAGCAGAGGTAGTAAGAATCATGGCAGCGATGGAACAAGCATTTTCCACAGCGCTGCGGGTGACCTTGGCGGGGTCGATGATGCCAGCTTCCAGCATATCCACATAGCCATTTTCGATCACGTCGTAGCCCCAGGTATTCTTGCCTTCCTTCCTCAATCCACGTACCCGTTCGATAACGACTGGGCCGTCTAGACCGGCGTTGGATGCAATCATACGCATTGGCTCTTCAAGCGCGCGGCGCAGAATGCGGACACCTGTGCCAGCGTCACCTTCGAGGTTGATGCTGTCCAGCGCAGGGATTGCATTGATCAAAGCCACACCACCACCTGGGACAATGCCCTCTTCAACGGCGGCGCGGGTTGCGCTCAAGGCATCCTCAACGCGGTGCTTCTTTTCCTTCAATTCGGTCTCGGTTGCAGCACCGACGCGGACGATAGCAACGCCACCGGCCAACTTGGCGAGGCGCTCTTGCAGCTTCTCGCGGTCGTAATCGCTGGTGCTACCTTCGATCTCGGCACGAATCTGGGAAATGCGGCTCTTGATAGCTTCCGAGGAACCAGCGCCACCAATGATGGTTGTGGAGTCCTTGGTGCTAACGAGACGGGTGGCACGACCGAGGTCTTCCAACATCACGCTCTCCAACTTGCGGCCTAAGGTCTCAGTAATGACCTGACCACCGGTGAGGGTTGCAATATCTTCCAACATGGCCTTGCGGCGGTCACCAAAGCCTGGGGCCTTGATTGCCAAAGCGTTGACCATACCGCGCAGTTTGTTCAAGACCAAAGTAGCCAATGCTTCGCCATCCACATCTTCTGCGATGACGATGATTTCGCGGCGGCCAATTTGGACCAACTTCTCCAGCGTTGGGACGATGTCCTGGGCGCTGCTGATCTTCTTGTCGGTGATCAGGATGTACGGCTCGTCAATGGAGGCTTCCATGCGCTCGGAATTGGTGACGAAGTAGGGGCTGAGGTAGCCGCGGTCAAGCTGCATACCTTCCACATACTCGGTCTCGAACTCCAAACCCTTGCTCTCCTCAACGGTGATAACGCCGTCCTTGCCAACCTTGTCCATCACCTCTGCCAACAAATCACCAATGGTCTTGTCAGCGGCGGAAATGCTTGCAACCTGGGCAATGCCAGCTTTGCCATCGACTGGGGTTGCCATGTCGCGGATAGCTTGGACAATTGCATCGCGGCCAGCGAAGATGCCACGTTGTAGCAACATTGGGTTGGCACCGGCGGTTACGTTCTTCAGACCTTCGGTGACGATGGCCTGAGCCAACACGGTTGCGGTGGTGGTACCATCACCAGCAACATCATTGGTCTTGGTTGCGGCTTCCTTGAGCAACTGGGCACCCATATTCTCAAAGGGGTCTTCCAGTTCAATCTCCTTCGCCACAGTTACGCCGTCATGGGTGACGGTCGGGCTGCCCCACTTTTTGTCCAGGGCGACATTGCGACCCTTAGGACCGAGTGTGGTCTTGACTGCATTTGCGAGCGCATCGACGCCAGCTTTTAGGCTCTTGCGTGCGGCATCTTCAAAAATAATTTGCTTTGCCATTTTTAATCTTCTCCTAGAGTTTCAAGGTGTTCATCTACTTAGCAGTGCCATGTATTAAACCGCAGAGTTTTTAACTGTGAGTATTTAACTTTAAGGTCTAACACTCTGTGTCTATACTTTTGGAACTAAATAGACTTACTTCTTACCGTTTTCGACAATGGCAAGGATGTCGGTTTCCTTCAAGATCAGATATTCCTGACCTTCCAGCTTGATGCTCGTGCCTGCATACTTGGCGTATAACACGGTGTCATCAACCTGCACATCCATGGCAATGCGATCGCCGGTTTCCTTACGTCCGCCAGGTCCAGTTGCAACAATCTTGCCCTGTTGTGGCTTCTCTTTTGCGGTCTCCGGTAAGAAAATGCCGGATGACGTTACCTCTTCCTGCTCAGCAGGCTTGATGACCACGCGGTCACCTAGTGGTTTGAGGTTCATGGATTGATCCTCCTCGAACTGAATTTGGGAATTTAACAGAATTCGCGTAATCTTATAGAGTCGTTCACACAAAACCATACCCTGAACATCTGTGCAACAGGTTCATACGCAATCACCTACGCAAGCATAGACACAACAATAAACATCCAGCGTTTGTGACTTTGTGGGAACCTATTAGCACTCGCAGGGTGTGAGTGCTAACGAGGTCAATCATAACGTATACATCGGAGCCGCGCAAATCAGCGCGCGGCTTTTTTTGTTGTTTTTAGGGAGATTACCGGAGAGTTTCCTAAGAATCCTGTTAATTCTATGTTAGAACTCTGTTAGTGCGTACATATTCGAGCATTGCTTCTTCCTCTTGCACATATTCAATCAAGTTAAAGGCCGCATACAAGTCGCGGCTCTGTTGAAAATAGCTTTCAGCTTGCGCCCATGCGCCTTGTTCTGAAGCCACATGCCCCAAGTTGTGCAAGGTTGCTGCCATATCCGTCCAGGCACTCCGTTCTTCCGCCAGTGCCAAATCTAGCTCATACCACTCGACCGATTGGGAAAAGTTACCTTGGGCATAGGTCACAGAGCCAAGATTGTTGTAACAGGTGCTAATTCCCAACGGGTCATTGATTCGCCGAAAAAGTTCCAGGGCCTGTGTATAGGCTTGTTCAGCCTCGCTCAACCGTTCCAAGCCCTCCAAAGCCAAGCCCATACTATTATATACACTGGCTATCTGCTGATTATTGCTCAAACGCAACGCAATCCGCAATGCCTTGCGGTACTGCTGGAGCGCGCGCTCAAATTCGTTTAGGCCATAATTGGCACTGCCCAAGTTGGTGTAAGCGGTTGCCAGCCCCAGTAGATCGCCCAGTTGTGCTACACATTCAAAGGCGGCGCGAAAATAGGCGAGTGCCAGCCGGGGCCGCTCCAGCACGCGGTAGGATGTACCCAAATCCGTAAAGGCATAGGCCAGTTCGGTCAGGAGATCACGTGCATCAAAAATATCGGCAGCGCGTTTCAACCATTGAACGGCATCATCAACTTGGTTGGTAAAGAACAACTGGCGACCGATACTCATTTGCAGCCAAGCATAATCACGCATATCCGTGAGTGCTAACGACGCCGCAGCACCCGCAGCCAGCCACTCTAAACTTCCCGGTGGGTGTCGCCAAAAGGCATAGTGAGCCAGAGCAATACTATAGCCACGCACCAGCCGCAGATCGTCACGCCAGAGGATGGCTTCATCAGGCAGCGTCAACTGTTGTGTATCAACTTGCGGATCGGCAAAGAGTTCCATCGGGGGACGCTGCCAAATTCGCTCCACGCGTGCCGCACACCACGCCGCGCCTTGATAAATGTTGCCCCATTCAGGGTCAACCTGGGGCCAGCGGTCAAGAGAGAGCACTTGATATTGTTCCGCCACGCGGCCGTAATAGCGCGCATGGCGACGTTCCCATTCCTCACCCAAGAGTGCGGCATTCTGGGCCAAATAACGGCGCACAGTAGGGTGCATCACCACCCGCTGTTGATAGAGATCACTATCCAACAAGGCCCGTGCCTCTAAGGCAAGAAGGGTCGGCGCTAACTCGTCGGGCGTACCCAGACCGGGCCAAAACAACTCTTCCAGCGCCACTAGCGAAGCACCCCCTGCCGCCGTCACCAGCCGATCCAACAAGGGACCCACATGCGGTTGCAGCATAGCAAAATTTTCCACAGCGAAAGCCACCAATTCCGTGGTGGCAATGCGACCATCTGCCTGCACCGTGCTTTGCAGCATCTCGCGCAATTCACCCCAGCGATAATCCAGCAGCAGTCCCAAGACCAGCCGCAACGGATAGGGACGCCCACCGGTCAAGTCATGCAGTTCGTCAACATGGGCAAGCGCACTCTCAACGACTTCGGGTGGGCTGCGCCGCTGAATAAAGTCCGGTAGCTCCGCCAGGGTCAAGCCCTCGAGGTGAATATATTGATTTTTGCATAGGTCGGCAATGGCAGGGCTGAAGTTGCGATCAATAAAGACGATGCGTGATTGTCCACCCGACTCATGCAGATGGGCAATGATATCAACGAGCGTCTCTAATTCCTGCTCGGTGGCTCCCGAAAGTTCATCTAAAAGCAACAGCCGCCGCCGCCGGTAGAGTTGCTCCAGAATGCTCAATCCCCAACGATCTTCACTCAGGCGCGTCATGGTGGTGCCAAAGACCGAATCCATTGTGCGCGCCACATCATATAGATGAAAGCTCGTTACCCCCGCAGCCCCCACTCGCACTATCCCATCGGGAAAATCGCGCAAATGATTCCAGCCCGCAGCGGTTGCCAACGTGGTCTTGCCGTTCCCTTGTTCACCACTAATGGCAATGGCAGGTAAATCGTCATTGCCAGTCAACCATTTGTGAAGCTGAATCAGTTCGGTACGACGACCCGCAAAGCCGTTGAGTCGATAGAGACCGAGATTGTGCGGAATTGTGGGAGGTGTGCCAGAGTGTGGGCCAGAGACCAGCCCATCAAATGTTGAAGATTCCTCCATGGGGTTTATACCTCACTAGCAATACCATTAGCCATACTATTAGCCGTAACACTAACCATACAACATGCATGTATCAAGCAAGTGTTATATCAAGCAAGTAGTGGCTAGCAGTTCATTAACTATTCAGCAGAATGCAAGGAAAGTCGCTAGAGATGACCATCTCTTTGAGCATTGCTTGATTAAAAGCAGCGCCACCTGAAACGCGGCTGAGGACATTTAGCACCGCAGGATCAACCAAAATCAGATCCGGGCGAATACGTCGAGCCAACGCGTTCATGTTGACCGCGGTGACAGTCTCCACATAATCGACTTTGTCAATAACTTTCTCTTTTACAGCCTGTGGCTGGTTACTATCGGAAGTCACAATCACATCAATTTCGTCATTCTTTTGCAATTGACGTAATGCTTCAGTTCCTGCTTGACCCGCGCCAATCAGCCATATACGCATGATTTGTCCTCTTTCTGCCGGGTAACCGGCGCTAGATCCAACCGAGTTGGCTCATCAAGTAGAAGAAGAGAAAGACCACCAGCGCGGAAGGCAAGCCCACCACAAGACCCGACCACATCATGCTCTTCCGATCCACCAAGCCCGTAACAGCCACCAGTGTCATGCGTGCCGATGCACCGGGGAACATATAGGCTAAGGCCAAAGACATAATGGTCGGCAACACCAGCCGCACAGGTTCAATCGCACTTGCGTGTCCCAAGGTAACGAGCACAGGCACCAAGATTGCCCCCAGGGTAACATTGCTCATTAACTGCGTAATCGCAAAACCAGCTAGTATCAACGCGGCAAGGACAACTGCATAGGGCAGCCCCAGCAAGAGGGGTGCCAACATTTGGGCAAACCACACGCTCGCGCCCGTCTTGTCCAGTGCATCGCCCATGGTTAAGCCAGCGCCAATGACAAAGAAGATGCCCCAATTGACACCTTTCAGGTCGTTCCAGTCGATCACTTCTTCGATAGAGAGCAACGCCACAGCGACAATGGCAACCACCGCACTACTGAGCAACGTGGCAGGCAGGTTAAAAAAGTTTTCCAACGAGGCACCAGTGATCCAGAGTGCCACCGAGATCGCCAAGACGCCCATAATTTCTCGTTCAGGCCCCTTCAAAGTACCCAAGCGATCTA
>JBBQIG010000341.1:0-6085 GCA_038324715.1 Anaerolineae bacterium
ACCACCGTAGCTTAACGCATTTCGACTTTGACACGGTGCTGCTGCCCTATAACTATGTGCTGATGCAAAACGAAAAGTATGCCAACGACTTTGAGCGACTGGCTGTGTTATGCCAAGAGCGCAATGTGGCAATGCAGACGATTAAGGCGATTACCCGCGGGCCATGGGGCAGCATGGAGCGTACTCACAATACGTGGTATCAGCCATTGTCTGAGCAAGAAGATATTGACGCGGCGGTGCATTGGGTGATCGGGCGACCTGGTCTCTTCCTGAATACCGTGGGCGATGTTGATCTCGTGCCCAAGGTCTTTGACGCCGCTAGCCGTTTCACCAGCCGCACGCCTGATGAAGTCATGGGTGCGGTTATGAGCGAACAGCGCATGACGCCATTGTTTGCCTAAGTCTTGATGAATGTCTAGTACCGCATAAAGCGACAGCGCCACCGAATCAAATCGGTGGCGCTGTTTTTCATTGGATGTAGGGACTGAGCAGAGTTGCCTCTCGTCCTTGGTGTGCTGATGTTTAACTTATTCCACAATCACCCTGTCACTGGCGGAACGGCCAAAGACTTCTGGTGTGTACATCTCTTCGGCCTTGGCTGGGGGAACAACGAACTCACCGGGCGTGGTGGCGCGTGCCACATAGGAGTAGGAGTAGACCCCTTCCCAGAGCAGCGTTGTAAAGGCTTCAGCGCGTTCATCGCGTAAGTTCTGATGGTCGTACCAACTTCGCCACCACCACCACCAATTGTCTTGACGATTGCTGGGGTCTTCTGGCAGCGTTTCGGAGACTGCTAAGGCAGGGTTGATAATCTCCAAGCCTGCGGGCAACGGATCGACCAGGGCTACATGATAGCGGCGGCTGTTGGCAACAAGGTTAAGCTTGACGCGCACCCGTGCTCCAGCTTTGATGTGCCATGTACCCTCCTCGTCGCGAGTCACATCGGCGGGATCGTCGAGTGGCTCATAGATGCGCTGTACGGTGAAGCCCATGTCAAGCGGCTCCAGGTCTAGGTCAGTGGGTGCATAACTTAAGCCCAGGCGATAGTAGAGACGCCCATCACCTTCTTTGGCTAGCGCGAGATCTTGCAGCGCGTCCTGCTCTGGGTCTACGAGATAGCTCATGGGTACTTCAGTCAACTGGGTATCGGTGCTGCGTCCTTCGTGGGTATGCTCGGCAACATAATTGTCGCCCAGCCAGAGCCGCGCCACAAAGTCGGGTGTGACCGACTCGAAGGTGTTGAAGTAGCGGTCCAGTGCCACCAGAATAAAGACATTCTCCTGCGTATTTTGCCACCGTCCCGCTGTGCGGTTGGCGAGCAGCCCATTGACTATCTTGGGGATCAAATCACTGTCGGGTTGGTCATTGATCAGGGCATCCAGGACAATGGCGTCGGTACGACGGTTGGAGTGGAGCATGAGATAGGCATCATCGCCATAGGAGGTGACGAAGTTGGCGGCGGATGGCGTCTCCACGGCTCGGTTGTTGATAAAGCGGCGAATCGCCTCTAGTTCACTGACAGAGGCGGGGTCATCACTAAGCACTTGCCAGAGCCACGCAATTGCCTCCAACGACTGATCCTCTAGTGGATATTCAGCCAACAAGTTGCGGGCCTTGGCTGTGTCCACATCGCCCATCAGGTCGCGTACATAAAGCGCATAGGAACTGAGCGCATGACGGGTTGTTGGGTTATACCACGATGGATAGTAGATTTCGATGCTACGCAGATGATCCAGCGCACGATCGAGCATTTCGTCGGGCACGTCATAGCCTTTTTCTTGCGCACGCACCAGGGCGTGGGTGACGTGGATGCTGTAGTAGGGCACAGATTCGCGGCCTCGGCTCCAGATTGGGAAGCCGCCATCGTCGTTTTGGAAGGTGCCAAGACGGGCAATATCGCGCGTCATTGCTTTTTCCAATTCGGCGGGCGCTGGCAACCCTGCTGCCTCGAACGCAGTCAGCACATCGCGCAGTGCCGCTATGCCCAAGATGCGTGAGGCAATCTGTTCTGAGCACTCATAGGGATAGCTCGTTAGATAGAGCACCGCATCGGTTAACTCTTGCAGTGCCGTGGAGGAGGTGGATATTTCCAAGCCGCCAAACTGCGGGAAGACATTTTCAGGTTGGGCGATGGGTTGTATGATTGCACCCTCATCAATCACCCCATAGGTGGCAAAGGCTTCGGTGGTGGCAGGGGTATAGACGGGCAAATCTACGGTGGCGGCATCGGCATGGTTGCCAGAGACCGCTGCAATCTGAAGACGCGCCTGTCCTGCGTTGAGGGTGGTGGCTGGGAAGCGCACCTCGCGGCGGTCATTGGCGGGAATCTCCACCCGTTGACCCTCGCCCTCGGTGAGTTGCAGATTACCTGCGGTGACAACCACATCGACCGTCATCGGCTCGTCAGTCTGATTTTGCACAACGACTGGCAATTCAAACTGGTCGCCAAAGTTGAGGAAGCGCGGGGCTGATGGGCGTACCATGAGAGGTAGGCGGGCGGTCAGATTGGCTTCAGTAGAACCGAAGAGTGTGCCATCAGCGACGGCGACGACCATGACACGATAGCGGGTCAGGTTGTCGGGTAGCTTGACTTGCAGGGTGGCATGGCCTTCTGCGTCTGTACGCACAGCAGGATCAAAGAGCGCCAACGGATTGAAGTCGGTGCGTACTGTGATTCCTGGCTGTGATGGGGCCCCTGGCTGGGACGGGGCTGCTGCGAATGCAGCAGATTCATCCGAGTCCATCATTGCGCTATCGCTAGCAGACTCGGCTGCGGCGGGAGCTTCCATTGCCATTGTGGGCATCGCCTCGCCCCCGCGTGCGCTCTCACTTTCCATCTTCTCCACTGCGCCTTGTGCCAAGTCGGTGGCAGTGGCAAGCACCAGGGCTGCACGTCCGTGGGCTGCGGAGCGATAGCCATAGCGTTCCTGATAGAAGGTCGCCACTGGGTCTGCCAACTGGTAGTTGGTTAGAGCCAAGACAGCTTCGTCTACCACGACCACGGCAAGTTCGGCATCCTCCACGGGTGCGCCTGTGGCATCGAGCACAGTGAGATCGATGGAGGTTTCTTCACCAGGCGCTAACTCTGTGGCGGCTAGTGTGGCGGTCAGTGCCAATTGACGGCTAAGGGGTGGTACCAACAGATTGAGTTCGCCCGAGGCATAGGCTGGGCGCGTTGGCGCATCTGCCAACGGTTCGCCCTTCTCATCGGTACGTATTGCCTCACCTACCAACTCTACATTGACGTAGAGGTTGGGGATATGCGCCTCTTCAATGGGAATACGCAAGGTATAGGTGCCTTCGGTGATGCTGAAGGTTTCTGTGGAAATGATGCCGTTGCGGTTGAGCGTGACCAAGCCCTGTGCGGGAGTAAAGGGTGATTGAACCAGGATTTCCGCGGTATCCCCTGGCTGATAGGTCTCTTTGTCGGGAATCAATGTGGCTTCTTCCTGCTCCACATTGCGCGCTGAGGGGCGACTGCCACCGCTGACCCAGCGAGTAATTTCAGTGGCGTTGTCGCGCCCTTCTGAATCTTGAATGGTGGCAGTGATGCGATATTCGCCGCCGATTTCGGTGCTAAAGGTGCAACTTACTGGTTCCTCTTGTGAACCCACGCTACATTCTTCCGCTTCACTCTCAGTCTGCTGCCAAGAGCCATTTTCATATTGCCAAGTTAGGCGCACTGCACTCATGGCAATCGGACGGTCTTCTTCGGGGTTGCCATCCAAATCGGTGACAATGGCTTCAATCTCAAGTGGTTCACCTTGGCTGACAAAGGTGCGCTGGCTGCGCAATCCTACATAGAGGCTGGCAGGGTGGACGAGCAAGCTGGTGGAGGCTGCCCAGGCTTGGCGGTTTACATCCATGACTACAGCTTCCGCATTCACACTCCAGGGACGGGGTGTTGCGCTACTGTCTACAAAATCCATGCTCAGATAGTGCGTACCCGATGCATCCGTCTGGCTAGAATAGTCGAAGAATGAGGAACCCGCTGTCCCCTCATCGTAGTACCACCAGGGTATCCACTTGCCAAAGGTAAAGTCAGGCCAGTTGGGTGGTGAATAGTGACCGGGCGACGCTGTAACGTTCCAGGTTGTCTCGGCGCTGGGCAAAGGCCCACCGGCATAGTAGGAGGCGTTAACTGCCACTTCGGCGCTGCCATCAACAAAGTAGGGGCCTTTGTCTTCGGTGCGTGCCGTCACTTCAAACTCTGGGCGGCGGAACTCTTGAATCTGCAACGAGTGGTAATAGTCAGTGCCGAGAACTCCCTGGCTGCCATTGAGGGTAAGGATGACGTTGGCATAGCCCAAGTTGGCTGCTGTGGGCAGGGTAAAGGAGAGATCGAAGCCCCCCAGGTTGTTAATGTCGGTGGTCTCATTGATGAGCTGGCTACCCTGTGGGTCGATGACTTGATAGCGCACCGAGGTTGCACCCTCTAGCAGGCTGACGTCACCGCCTTTTTCGTTCTCAATGCGGCGTATCCACCCCTTGAGATGCACTTCCTCACCAGGGCGATACATGGCGCGGTCATCAAAGACATACCAGCGTGCCTCATCCTGCGTGCTGTTGCGCACCCAACCACTGTTATACCAGGGGTAGAGGTTTTGGGGGAGGATGGCACTGTCATCACCCTGTTGGGCGACGAGCAGGGATGAGGATGTGGTGGGCAATTCTAAATGTGCGACACCGTTCTCATTGGTAACGCCTGTGGCGCGGGTATTGAGAAGGCGAACTTCTACACCTTCAAGGGGCGCACCATCTTCGAGCGCAGTTGCCCAGGCAATCAAGTCGGTGTTGTCATTGAAGGCATCCAACCCGATCTCAGTGACCTGTACCCAGGCAATGACTGCTTCGCCCAAGTTGCTGCTGCGCCCAAAGAGGGGGTTGGACGGGTAGTCGACAATGAGGAGTAGATGCCCTGTCTCCCCTGTGAGTGCGCTGCCTAGATCGATGGAGGTCTCTACAAGCGCATCATCGGCACCACTCACGGAGATGATGGACGAAAGAACTTCACGTCCTGGAGGTGTCGGCGGCGTATCTTGCCAGCGTTCATTGTAGAACTGGAGGTAACTCGACCAATCCTCTGGAGTCACTGCATAGGCGCGCACGCGCAGCCGTTGGTAGTTGACGGAATAGACGGTAAAGGTGGGCTTGGTTGCCGACGGATCTACCGTGACCAGGGCCTTTTGTGTGCCATAGAGCACTTGTTGGGCAGCCCCAGTTGTCCAGGTTACGGTTTGATCCTCGCCCAAGGTTTGTCCAAATTGGTCAAGCACGTCACCACTGATGGTGACGTGATAGGTGCTGCGCCCCTGCGTTGCCCCATTCAGTTGCAGCATGTAGCCATAGTTGTTGATCGTAAGCCCTGGAATCTCTGGTTCCACGGTGATCCAACTGTTGTCAAAGGCTGCTTGGTCAAGCGGATTGTTAAAGCTAATTTCAAAGGGCGTCATCGGTGGGCATGACGTGCCGCCCCAGGCACAACGAGATTGTTCAATGCGCAAGGGCGCATAGGTGGTGAAGTTGAAGGATTGCACTTCTTCGGTGGTGCGTGGGCCTTCGGCAGAAGGTGTGCCAGGGCCAACATTGACCACGACGGTGGTATTGGCAGGGTATTCTTCCTCTGCACGCAGCGCAAGCCAACGTCCCTCACCCACGCGTTTTGCCAGCGCGGTGATGTTGGCGTCTGCTGCCACTTCTTTTGCGCTGGCTTGGCGCACAGCATAGCTTTCGCCGCCCGCAGTCACGCTCAGGGTCTCTAGCACAGCTTCGGGGTCAATGCGTTGGTCAAAGCCGACAAAGATCAAGGCGTTGCGCGGTTGAGGCCCATAGCTGGGTGCATAGAAGGTGAGTTTGGGGGCAGGGGTGGCAAAAGTCCACGTGACCGTCTCTTCTAGCTCGCCACCAATCGCAGAGGTGGTGCCAGCCGGGATTTCAACGGTGAAGGTGGTTGCCATCGGAAAGCGTTCATTCTTTCCCCCTGCATATTCAAAGGTGAGCGTTTGCGTGCCCACCCAACGCCATACACCTGGTACTTCGGGCGTAATTTTAATGGGTACTTCGGCAGAAGTTAAGGCGTCTACTG
>JBBQIG010000342.1:0-6071 GCA_038324715.1 Anaerolineae bacterium
GTAAAATGCCGGAGTGGTCTTCGTTGTAATCGCCCCACCAGTTGCCAAACGTACCGCCTTTTTGGGTTGTATCTGGCATTTTGCAGTAGGCAATTATGCCTACTCTCGACCCGCACATTTACGCTGTGACCAAGTGTTACACCAAGGGACAATAGCCGTCACGCATTTGCCTGTTGGCAAATCTGCGCATTCTTACATATATTGATTACCTACAAACAGATAATCATCTATGAATCACTTACAAACAGATAGTAAGGAGTTTTAGCCTATGCGCCCCTACTCACTCTATATAGCCATCGTGACTCTTGCGATCCTTATCAGTGGCTGTGCTGCTCCTCAGCCAGCGACAGAGCCGATTGCAGATAGCACTGCCAGCAGCACTGCCGATTCCCACGCAGGTGGTCACGGGGATATGGTCATGGACACGGAGTCCCCCTTCGATGCGATGTTCATCGACAGCATGATCGAACATCACCAGGGTGCAATCGACATGGCGGAGTTGGTGCTGGAACAAACAGAGCGTGAAGAAGTTCGCACGCTCGCCCAAGCCATTATTGCCGCCCAGACCGCTGAGATTGCGCAACTACAATCCTGGCGTAGCGAGTGGTATCCCGATCTCGCTCCTACCGAAGGCATGGCAATGGACATGGGCGAGATGACGATTAGCGAGGACGAAAGCCTCCCCATTGAACAGCGCTTCATCACAGCCATGATCTCTCACCATGAAGGAGCGATTGAAATGGCGGATATGGCGCTGGAACAAGCAGAGCGCGAAGAAATTCGTATGCTCGCTGAAGCCATCATTGCCGCCCAAGAGGCAGAAATTGAACAGATGCAGGGCTGGCTAGAGGAATGGTATGGTGGCGGAGCGACAAGCAACCTCATACCCTCGCCCTATGCTGCGCAGTTAGCGACACCCGTGCGTGGCTTGACAACTGAGGAAGTGGACGATTTGTTGAATGGGCGTGGCATGGGTTTCGCACGTATGGCGGAACTCTATAACTATCCTGGTCCTCGCCACTTGCTCGATCTGCAAGAGGAGTTGGCTCTGACGCCTGAACAGATTACCCAAATTGAGTCGTCGTTTCAGGCGATGCAGGCGGAGGCCCAACTGCTAGGTCGTGAAATTGTACGGCAAGAACAGGCATTAAGTGATGCCTTTGCTGCGGGCGAACTTGATAGCACAGCGCTCACCACTCAGGTGAGTCTCCTGGCTGACTATTATGGTCAGTTACGCACTGTACATCTACAGGCCCACTTGCAAGTGACGCCACTGCTCAAGACCGAACAGATTGTACAGTACAATGATCTACGTGGATACACAGATCACGTGCAGGACCATCATAGTCATTAGGATGTCATTAGGATGTCATTAGGATGTCATCAGGAGACGTCTAGCATATCCTTGGTACTTAAGCCATTTGCAAAAACGAGGTGTCCAGCTATGTCCGACAAACCCACCAACTCCACGCATCACCACAGCAATGAGCATCACCATGACGATCACACCAATCACGAGCAGCCAGTGCCGCCTCCTGCCGTGGCGGATGTGCCGGACGTTGCTTACGACCAAAGTGGTGGCATCTTGACCGAAAGCATGGTCACAGGGGCAGCACACGCTGATACTCATGCCGGACACGACGATGGGCATGCAGGACACAGCGGGCGCGCGGCAGTAGCAAGTGACGATCATGGTGCACACGACGCGCACGCTGGTCATGCTGACCACACGGGTCATGAAATCATGTTCCGCAATCGCTTCTGGGTCTGCTTGGTACTCACTTTGCCGGTGCTCTTCTACAGCCACATGCTGCAAATGTGGTTTGGCTTTAGCGCGCCAAGTTTCCCCGGCAGCATGTGGATTGGGCCGCTTTTTGCTCTCATCATCTTCATCTATGGCGGTGTTCCCTTCTTGCAGATGGCAGGGCCGGAACTGCGTTCACGCAAGCCAGGGATGATGACGCTCATCTCCTTGGCAATCACCGTTGCCTTTGTCTACAGTATCGCCGCCCTTTGGATTGATCCTGCCGGGGGCTTCTTTTGGGAGATGGCGCTGTTGATTGACGTCATGCTCCTGGGTCACTGGTTGGAGATGCGCAGCGTGCGGCAAGCATCGGGCGCGCTGAGTGAACTAGCAAAACTTATGCCAGACACGGCAGAACGCATTCGCGCCGACGGGAGCACAGAAACGGTCTCTGCCAGTGAACTGCAGGTGGGAGATCTGCTCCTGGTACGTCCTGGTGCAAGTGTACCTGCCGATGGCGTAGTCGTTGAAGGCGAGTCTCATGTTAATGAAGCCATGATTACTGGCGAGTCCAAGCCTGTAAACAAAGCGCCGGAAAGCCGAGTGATTGCTGGTACTGTCAACGGCGATGGCAGCCTGCGCGTGAGCGTCAGCGCCATTGGGCAAGAAACAGCGCTGGCAGGCATTATGCGCTTGGTGGACCAGGCACAGCAGAGCAAATCGCCCACGCAAGTGTTGGCGGATAAGGCCGCAGGTTGGCTCTTTTATGTTGCACTTGCCGCAGCGATTATCACCGCAATCGCCTGGAGCATTGCCACCGGCTTTAATGTCGAGGTCGTGCAGCGCGTTGCCACTGTGCTCGTGATTGCCTGTCCTCATGCCTTGGGGCTTGCCGTGCCTCTCGTCGTTGCCATTAGCACTTCGTTGGCGGCGCGCAATGGCGTCTTGGTGCGCGACCGGCTGGCGCTGGAAGAGGCGCGCAACATCGATACCGTCATCTTCGACAAGACCGGCACGCTCACCAAAGGCGAACAGGGTGTCGTAGGCATTGCCACCATCCCCAGTTGGAACGAAGAAGAGGCCCTAGCCCTAGCCGCTGCGGTAGAGGGGGACTCTGAACATATCATTGCCCAAGCGATTCGCCGCGCCGCTGCCGACCGCAAGCTTGAGTTACCCGCGGTGGCCGATTTCAGTGCCATTAAAGGGCGCGGAGCGCGTGCGACGGTTGCAAACCAAACCGTTCATATTGGAGGGCCACGCCTCTTGGAAATGTTGGCACTGGCTCCACAAGCCGCGCTTGCTGACTTTATCACACAAGCCGAAGCCAAGGGTCAGTCGGTCATTCATTTGGTTCAAGATCAGCAGATTGTCGCCAGCCTGGCTCTCGCCGATGTCATCCGTCCTGAAAGTTATCAGGCCATTCAACAACTTCAAGAATTCGGCATCACGGTGGTCATGCTCACCGGTGACAGTAAAGCCGTGGCGAAAGCTGTGGCCGAGGAGCTAGGTATTGACGAATATATTGCGGAAGTATTACCGGAACACAAAGATGAGCAGATTGCCAAGTTGCAAGCGCAAGGGCGCAAGGTAGCCATGGTGGGCGATGGCGTCAACGATGCGCCTGCCCTCACCCGCGCCGACATCGGCATTGCCATCGGCAGTGGTACGGATGTAGCCGTGGAATCCGCCGACATTATCCTCGTACAAAGCAACCCTCTTGATGTGGCGAAGATCTTCACGCTGAGTCGCGCCACCCACCGCAAGATGATCCAGAATCTCTGGTGGGCTACAGGGTACAACATCGTCGCAATTCCACTGGCGGCGGGCATCTTTGCTGGGTGGGGCATCAATCTCTCACCTGCTGTCGGTGCGTTGCTGATGTCAATCAGCACCATTGTAGTAGCCATCAATGCCCAGTTACTGCGCCGCCTCCCCTTGAACACAACTGCGTAATATCGGCTATACAGTGTCAGCTTTTGGAGTGGGTCATGCGCTTCTCCCACAATCGACAGGATCGTCTGTGGTGAAATCTGAGAGTTAATCTGGTAGTTAAAGTCTGGTAGCTAATGAAGAAGAAGCACGTTGGCTATGTCAGATGCTAGGTCAGATATGGAAGTTACGCGGCAAGGGAGTACCCTATACACCATTCTAGACGTATTCTAAACGTGACGGATGTTTTGCCGGTTGTTCGTTACCGAATAGAATGTTACCGAATAGCATAAGATAAGGGGCTATCATTCCCCTTGCAATCACTCACGCAGCGCACTAGGTAGTGATAGGGAGTAATAAATCGACACCAACATTGGAAGAAACTCCAGTTGGTACGTATTCACCGCGGCAATGGAAGAATGCTCAATAAACTCGCAACGCCACGTCCACAGAAGGACTCGCTGACACCCCCGCTACTGTAAGTACAGACGGCATTCCACGCACAGTTCCAGCCGGTGGCACCATTGAATAGCAAATTGCACCCTGGCGCAAGCATCACCCTACCACCTCACTGCTATCATGAGTTCTGGGGCAGATGCACGCGTGCCCGTAGGCGAAGTCGCTACTGTGAATGCTGACAAATTCAAATAATCGTTTCTATGCACCCGTAGGACGCTTTCCAGCCATTGAGGAAGACAAAGCGCCCTATTTTCTTTTGGTTAGCGACTATGCTTAGCACCATCAAAGGAATGCTTGAGAAGTCGATCACAAAGATGATCAAGGAGTAGACACTCAAGTAGGTGCAGAACCAAACCGAAAGGAAACTCCATGAAGCATCGCTGGCTTGTGGGTGGCATTCTGGTCGCATTGGCGATTTTAATCTTTGCCAGTTGCAGTCTCACCTCAGATAGCCGTAACAACCAGCCTCTTAGTGGCCGCATGCTATTGTGGCACTCTTTGCGCGAAAGTGAAGCTGAGGCACTCAACCAGGTAATCAATTCATTCACCCAACTCAATCCCAATGCCTCGGTCAAAGTACAAGGCTTCGAAAACGCCACAGCAATGCGTGAGGAGTTTATTGCTTCCGCAGCCGCAGGTCTCGGCCCCGACGTCATCTTGGCCCCTTCTTCCTGGACCGAGTCCCTTGCCGCAGCCCAGGCAATTGCACCGATTGATACGTATCTCACAGATGAGGTCATAGCCCGCTTCAACTCGGCGATCTTTGGGATGCTTCAGATTGAGGGCAGAAGTTACGGCTTACCCCAATCACTTGACACAATGGCTCTTTATGTCAACCGTACTTTGGTAGAAAATCCTGTAAACACCTTTGATGGGCTTTTGCAACAAGCCAACGCTGGGATCACTGTCTTGCTGCCCATCAATTTCATAGATGCCTTCTGGGGCATTCAGGCTTTCGGGGGACAACTTTTTAATGATGAGGGTCAACTCATCCTCGACCAGGGTGGCTTTGCCAACTGGCTGGCATGGTTACGAGAGACACGCAATGCCCCGGGCATGATCCAGGATACTTTCCGGGATGCGCTGCGCCAACGCTTTATGGCAGGTAACGGCGGCTATTACGTGGGGTATGCGTCTGAACTTAACGACATTCTCACGACCCTCGATCCCGCGACGCTCAGCGTGATGCCCTTGCCAACTGGACCCGTTGGCCCTGCGGGCCCTTTTGTCAGTAGCCAAGCCTTTCTCTTTAGCACTGTTTCCTCAAACAAACAGCGCCTCTTGGCAACGGAGTTTGCCAAGTTTGTCACCAACGTGGAACAGAGCGCGCGCATGATGCGGATGGTGCGTCACATTCCAGCCAATATACAAGTACGCATCAACCCTCGCCTCAATCCCACGGTTGCGGCCTTCACAGGACAAGCGCGCAATGCCGTTCCCATACCCACCCGCCCAGTGTTTGCTGCCGTGGTGCGACTAGGCAATGAAGCCTATATACGCGCCCTGGAAGGTGGACAATCACCCACCGAGGTTGCCTTTAGCGTCAACAATGCGATCAATGAAGCCAATGGCTTTGAGGCGCAAAGCGAGCCAAGCTACGCTTGTACCAGCCTGGGAACGATTCTCCTTGTCAATAGTTGGCAGGATGCCAAAGCTGCCAGTGCGCTTGAACAAATCCTCGAAAATTTCCGAGATATCTGCCCGCTCATCATCATCGAAAGCGTACCCGCAGTGGACGCTGGCATTGCGAGTCAGTTCACAACCACAGGAAGCAACAGTTTCCTCCCAGCCTTTGCACTGGTGAATCAAGCCGAATTGCCCCAGCTATTGACACCAGACGAGCTAGCCAAAAATCTGACTAGCGTGATAGACAACAACACGCTCCAACGTTTCATACCTATCGGTGTAGAAGCAATGCAGAGCCAAGGCAATCTCTACG
>JBBQIG010000343.1:0-6071 GCA_038324715.1 Anaerolineae bacterium
ATAACCGTGGAGTGATAGATCATGCGGCGGATGTGTTCTCTACAAGTCTACTTGGAAGCGCAACAAAACACCAAATCAGTCCTAAAATTTTGCATAAATCCTCATAACGGGCCATGATGAAGTTACACAAATAAATGGCCCGTTATCACCCAGGCCAAAACCTCTTTCACAGCGTAACAATCCCCAGCGGAGGAAAACTATGCGTATTGCCATTGCAGGTTTCAGCCACGAATCCAACACCTTTGCCGCCAAGCCCACCCGACTAGAAGACTTCGGGATTCGCCGCGGCCAAGACATGATCGACCATTATGCTCCTACCTTCCACGAGATCGCTGGCTACATTGCCGGTGCCGAGGAATATGACTTTGACCTCCATCCCACATTGGGAGCCAATGCCACGCCTTCAGGCACCGTCACAGTGGAAGCCTATGAAACCATCATCGGCGAGATACTCGATAACTTGCGTACAGCCAAAGGTCAAATTGACGGCTTGCTGCTGGCGCTGCATGGCGCAATGGTTGCAGAGGAATATCCTCAGGGTGATGCGGAGACTGTACGCCGCGTACGTGAATTGATGGGGCCTGACTTCCCCATTGTCGTCACCCACGATTACCACGGTAACATTCCTGAACAACTCATCCGTGATTCAAATGCGTTGATTATCTACAAGACCACTCCCCACATTGACCAGCGCGAACGTGGGCTGCAAGCCGCCGAACTTCTGGCGCGCACCATTCGCAAGGAGGTCAATCCCGTCAGCGCAGTTCGCAAGCCCAAAGTGCTCTTCAACATTGCCTTCCACAACACCAGCCTTCCCCCCATGCAGCCCATTATGCAAGCCGCAATTGACCTGGAAAAAGAGCCTGGAATTCTAGCTGTTAGCATTGCTGCTGGCTATCAGTATGCCGATGTACCTGCAATGGGGCCGACGATTGTGGTGGTGGCAGATGGCGATCAGGAGTTGGCGGAAAAAGGCGCGCAACGCCTTGCCGATCTCATGTGGGCAGCGCGTGATCAGCTCAAGCCCAATCTGCCCGATCCCGCAGAAGCTGTGCGCTTGGCAATGAACGCAAGCGCCACGCCTGTCGCCCTCTTTGACGCAGGCGACAACGTCGGCGGTGGCAGCGCAGCCGATTCCACCTTGATCTTGCAAGAGTTGTTGGCACAGAAGGCTGATGGCTGGGTCGTTGTCATTTATGATCCCGAATCCGTGGAAGCCTGTAACAAGGCAGGCATTGGCGCAACTGTCTCGCTGCAAGTAGGTGGCAAGGCCGATAAGCTGCATGGCCCCACCCTCCCCATCACAGGCCGCGTACGCACACTCCACGATGGCACCTATGAGGAGACCGAACGGCGACATGGTGGCGGTCGCTACTATAATGCGGGTCTCTCTGCGGTCGTCGAAGTGAACCGTACCGCACCTGGCAAGGGTGGACTACTTGTGCTCAACAGCAAGCGCACACCCCCCATGAGCATCCACCAACTGACCTCAGTGGGCATTGTGCCCCAGCAGCAAAAGATTCTCGTTGCCAAAGGCACTGTTGCGCCACGCGCGGCCTATGAGCCAGTCAGCGCAGACATCTTGATTGTGGATTCTGGCGGTGCTTGTGACATGAACCGCTCACCCAGCGAGTTCAAGGCTGCGCCCAAGGATTTCTACGAATGGCAACAACAATAGGCAAATCATGCTGCTGACCAGTTTTCCACCTGTTGTCGCGCCTGGAGCGACCGTGCTGATCCTCGGCTCTATGCCAGGCAGCCGATCACTTCAGGTCGGGCAGTATTATGCCCATCCGCAGAATCTCTTCTGGCCCTTCATGGGCCAACTCTGCGGTGCAGGCCCAGAACTTGCCTATGCCCAACGCCTGGATCGACTTCAGGCGGCGGGCATAGCACTCTGGGATGTCCTTAAACATTGCGAACGCGAAGGCAGTCTTGATACTGCCATCCTGCGCGACACCGAGGTTCCCAATGACTTTGCGTGGATCTTAACCACCTATCCAACGATCCAGCGCATCTGCTTCAACGGCACCAAAGCCGCAACGACTTTTGCACGCCATGTTCTGCCCACGCTCCCCCAATCTCTCCAAAAGTCCTTAACTTTATACCCACTTCCCTCCACCAGCCCTGCAAACCGTTCAATAGCCACCGAGACGAAATTAGAGAAGTGGCAAATTGCGTTGCTCTCTCCATAGATCCCTATAGATCCTTTTTCCTTAAATGTATATCTTTTGTCCCAACCGATCTCTATACCCTAGCATCTAACCCCTCGACAGTTTCGCGAGTATGCTTTGTATAGGAATAGAACGCAAATTGAAAAATGTTTGTACAAGGATGAACGGAGCGTTCTACGGTTACAAAGGTATGAAGGAGAGAGATTATGAGTACTCAAGATAAGGCACTCAAGGCACGTACTGAAACGCTACAACAGTATGTAAGTGACATGATTGCAGTAGAAGAGCATATTCAAAATGCGGTCAAGCGTCAGATCGACGATAAGGAAGTTTACCAGCACAATCCACAAGCTAGCCAGATTATTCAGCATATTGCCAAGCATACAGAAGAGCATGCGAAACATCTCGAACAACATCTTGAGACCCTCGGCGGTGATCCTGCTAAGGGCCTCAAGGAAATGGCATCATCTGCCCTAGGTGTAGTCGCTGGGATGTATGATAAGGTCCGCACCGAGAAGGTTTCAAAGATGCTACGCGATGATTATACGGCACTCAACCTGGCTGCCGTTGGTTATACCATGTTGCATACCACTGGTCTGGCACTTCAAGACCACCCGACGGCTTCGGTGGCACTGCGCCATCTCGAGCACTATACCTCTATTATTATGGATTTGAATAAGATCATTCCAAGTGTAGTGGTCGAAGAATTCCAGCAAGACAACTTGATTGTCCATGCGGGCAGTGCACAACAAGCTGTCGATAACACCCAAAAAGCATGGCAGCCCTCTAGCAGTAGCGGAATGCAAGGCAATGGTGGCAGCAGGATTTAGTTCAATAGCTAAGTACACCTTGTCGATGCCTTAAAAAGTATCTGATAATAGATATACCATACAGTGCTCGACATCTACAGTGAGATGTCGAGCACTGTTGATCTGCCCATCTCAAAGGATTCCTAGCAACAGTAGGTTGACATCTAGAGTGAGTGACTCTGTTGCAAAACTCTGTTGCAAAGGAGTCCTGTAACCTAATTTAACTCTTTCTTCATCTGCTGAGAACTTGGACACCCTATGATTGCAGGACTTATCGTTCCCATTTGGCTACTGGGATTGCTTTCCTTCGGCATTGTTGGAGGCGCAATTTATCTGCTTTACGAATGGTATCAACGCGTTTGGACGTTTGACCCCAATTTAAATCGCTACATCTTTGATCCAAATTTTGGCTTTAACGTGCTCACTGCCATGCTGGTGGCAGGGCTTGCCTTGCTCCTGTGGACATTCTTTGGTGCGCTGATCCTCCGTTTAATCTTGGGGAGCAAGAAAAGAGACGATTCTGGGTTAGAACCTCCTCGAATGACGCGCGAAGGAGCCGTACAGCGCTTACAACGCCCAGATGGTTCAGAACTCCAAGTCGAATTTTATGGACCCGAGAATGGCCCTCCCATTGTCTTGACCCACGGCTGGGGCATGAACAGCACCGAGTGGCACTATCTGAAACGGGAATTGACCGATCATTTCCAGCTCATTGTCTGGGATCTGCCTGGGTTGGGACTCTCCACGCGGCCCGAGAATCGCGACTATAGCCTGGAAAATCTAGCGCGCGATCTAGAAGCAGTACTGGGGCTTGCCGGGGAACGTCCAGCAATTCTGTTGGGTCACAGCATCGGCGGCATGATCACCCAAACCTTCTGCCGCCTTTTCCCTGAAGCGTTGGGGACGCGGGTCAAGGGATTGGTGCTTGCCTCTACCACCCACACCAACCCGGTGCGAACGGTCAAAGGCGCGCCCATTTTTACAGCACTAGAGAAGCCAGTTCTCGTGCCTCTGCTTTACCTAACCATTTGGCTCTCGCCCCTGGTCTGGCTCATGACCTGGATGAGCTATCTAAATGGCACAGCCCATCTGGGCACGAAACTCACTGGCTATGCAGGTACAGAAAGCTGGGATCAAGTCGAGTGGGCGACAAGCTACATGCTGCAAGCTCCACCCGCCGTACTGGCACGCGGCATGTTCGGGATGCTCAAGTATGACGCTACGCAAACGCTGCCAAAGATCAAAATTCCTACCCTGGTGATACCGGGCGATCAAGACCCTGTCTGCAAAGCTGACGCCAGCGAATTTATTCACAAAAAAGTACCGCGCTCAAAACTGCTGCCACTAACCCCGGCGAGGCACATGGGCCTAGCCGAGCATCATGAAACCTTTGCCAAAAGTGTGAGAGAATTCGGCTTATCTGTTTTCAAGGCAAAAAGATAAGTTGCGACCAGACAAACCCACTCTTTCGTGACAAATTCATAGGAACAGCAAGAGGCCCCAGACACTAAATCTGGGGCCTCTTGCTGTTCCTGCTCAAACCTTTGGCATTCTTAGGCTGGGCTATATTGTTCAGCGGCTTGCCTTAGAGCATTTATGTCAAACTTTTGCATTTGCAGCATCGCCTGCATGACCCGCTGCGCCTTCTCAGGATCTTCGTCTTGCAGCAACTCACCTAAAACAGACGGAACGATCTGCCATGACAAGCCAAACTTGTCTTTGAGCCAGCCACATTGGCTTTCTTCTCCGCCTTCGGTGAGCTTCTCCCACAACTCATCGACTTCTTGCTGCGTCTCGCAGTTCACGAAGAACGATATAGCCTCTGTAAACTTGAATTGCGGCCCCGCATTGAGCGCCATAAACTGTTGCCCGTCGAGTTCAAATGTCGCAGACATCAGTGGCGCTTCCGAGTCAGGGCCGCCCCCCATGCGAGACACATTTAGGATCTTTGAATTCTTAAAGATAGAGACATAGAAATTCATCGCTTCTTCGGCGTTGTCATCAAACCACAAAAACGGGGTAATCTTATTCATTTTGCACTTCTCCTTTGTCTTTGCTTACCAAATGTTTGCTAGAACATCTGTATTGTACCCGGGCAAAGGAACGCTGTCTTGTATAAAATGGCAATCCGCTAAGGTTGAGTCAGATCAAGATGAAGGGAGGTTTCGCGAACAATTTGGGCAGGCGTATGTCCAACCCATTGCTTCAACGAGCGCGTCAGATGCGGCTGATCAAAATAGCCAGCCTCGTCAACCGTGTCGAGGATCGACTTGCCTTGGCGCAAGAGATCAGCAGCCCGTTGGGCGCGTTCAATTTGGAAAATGTGGTTTTGGGTTAGCCCAGTGGATTGCACAAAGCGATGCCGCACTGTGCGCGGTGAAATCTCGTGCGGTTGACCTTGTAGCACAGCACTCACAACAGGATCATGAACCAGTATATCCTCGCGCACAAGCCTGTTGATGAAAGTATCTACATTTTCATAGTCAGGAATTTGCCACGCAGAACTCTTCAGCCAAAAAGAGTGGCCCGCTGCCCCAGGCAACGTTGTCTCTAAATCCAGAAATTTCTTCAGAGGGAGATGGGGGATAAATGTGCCAAGTTTGAACTTAATCCAAAGAATCTCAGCACCTTCACCATAAGAGGCAACACCAGCCGTCGTCAACGGCCCAACGACCAGTGGGTGTACGTTATCATTTACCCGTACAAAGACCATGTGCCAATGCGACTCAGCAGGCCGGATCGGAGCGCCATCGCTCACCGTTCGACCGTGCATAACGGTTTCTACATAGGGCGAATCCGATAACCGTTCTTCAACGAGAATGCTCATACTTCACCCCCCACCTACCCTCATGGTACTCCTTAAAGTAATGCTCAAACACACACCTACTCTACAAAGCGCATGCTGTAAACCGTTGCCAGATTATGTCTCAAAGATCGCCAAGACTCGCCACGATCATCCGACTTGCGCACGCTATTGGCGTTGATTTGTACACTTCTACGGGTGTCGGGAAAGAACTTGCCTAGCAGATTGTCGGAGAGAAGCGCCAGTGGGTTCTCTGCTGGATAGATGATAGAGTAAATGTATGAC
>JBBQIG010000344.1:0-6066 GCA_038324715.1 Anaerolineae bacterium
GGGGGGGGAGGATTTAGCTGACCTTCAGGTGGGAGTGTGAAGCAAATTGCTATTGCGCTACAAGAGCGATAGCGGATTGTATAGACAACGTCGGCACCAGATGACTCGCTCTGAACCCAATAGAGGCGAAAGCCTCCTCCGAGTGGGCCACCACCACTGTTGGGTTGATAGACCAAGCCATAACCAGTGACATTCGCGGTAAAGTCTGTATACATGGTGCGACCACTACAGGGTAAGCTCTCGCAGTTGATAGATGCGGCAAAGATACCCACGCTGTCTGACCAAAAGATGGTGTTGCCAACGAGCAAAATATCTGACAATGCCACATTTGTTTCGGCAACGGTTTCAATGTCGCCAGTGCCATCTTTGAGCGTGCGGTGAATCTTGTCATAACTAGCCCAATAGAGATAACCGTTGACTTCGATAAAGGGTCTTGAATTTGGGTATTGAGCGGCAGTCAGATTTTTTACTGCTACCGGCGTGTAGGGTTCGCCGAGGGGCATGCGTTCAATGCGGGATTGGCTTTGACTAAAGTAATAGAGACCATCGCCAGAGACAAGTTGACTGATATAGTTTTGGCATAGATTCCCATCATTGATCGACTCGATGGTGCGCTCTATGCCGCCGCCAGTAGGTTTGCGCTTTAGCACGGCAAATGGATTGAATTCGTCGCCGGAACAGTTGTTGGACCAGTAGAGCAGTCCTGCGCCCACGGACCATTGTTCAACATTGTCGGTAACTATGGTGACAGGTATTTCATCCGTAGCTGCGTGGAGGGGAAGGCTTGTTGCTGTGCTCAAAAGAGCGCCAATCAGCAAAGCCATGACCCCCAGCGGTTTCAGCCGCCAAGCAGTTGAACGCAGGATTGACCACGGGATTAGCCGCAGAAATTTTGGCAACATGCAGTGCTCCTTATCAGTTGTCACAAGTTAGTTGGTGCAAAATAGGTGGGACTAAGCTTCAGACTAGATACTGGTATGCTGTTGGTCCAAGATAGTGTTGTGTGCCAACTTATCATGGAGCGTCTAAAGAACGTCTAAAGTGGTTCACCACGCCGCAGACGTTCGATTAATGCCTGGGTTTCAGGCGAGGGAGTGGCACCCAGTTCGGCTAAGGCTGTCTTGAGAGAATCGTATTGGCGGAGTGCCAGACTGCGTTTATTGAGGCGCGCATAGCAGCGGATTAGCTCATGGTGAGCTTCCTCTAGGTAGGGATCTTTGGCGAGCGCACGCTGATAGGTGACGATGGCTTGGTCGTACCGTTCGCACTCTGCTTGCAGTTCTCCCACTGTGAGCAATGCTTCCAGATAGGCTTGCCGCAATGCTTCGCGACGGGGCTGGTGCCATTCACCTTCGAGAAATTCTTCGGCAAAATCGCCTTGGTAGAGGCTGATGGCGTCATCAAGCAAGGGAATGGCTTGTTGACGCGCCCCGCCATTTTGCAACAGGCGTTTGGCGGCTTGTAAACGAGCTTCAAAGATTTCCACGTCAAACCAATAGGCTCGTGCTGGATCAATGCGATAGTGGCTATCCGTGAGGGTGATCCATTCCTGCTCGCGACCCAATGCGTTGCGAGCATGGGCAAGCGCCGCACTCAAGCGCTTGCGTACCTGCTCGGCAGAAGCGTCGGGCCAAAACTCTAGGCCGATCTGCTCGCGCGTGGCGTTGGGGCGGTGGAGGAGGTAGAAGATTAACTCGCGCGCTTTGGCATATGTCCAGTCGGCAGAGGTCAGCAAGCGGTCGCCACGATAGATACGTGCTGGGCCTAGAGCAAAAACACGCAATTCTGGCCGCGGCGCTCCTACTGTGGTTCCTACTGTGGCAGGGGAGAGCGTGTCGAGCACATAGGCTGTTGCGTCTTCCAGGCTCATTGCTGCGCCTTCTGCCCAAGCGGCTGTAAAGGCGGGATCGCCAAGTTGTTTGCGTATGAGGGTGGTGATCGGCTCTTGTTGGCGGCTTTCGACGGGGGTACGTGGACGGGCAAACTCTTGGCGCGTACGCTCTACCGCACCCAAGATGCGTGCTGCCACCGCGGGCTGATCGATAGCTAAGGCAAGTTCGACATAGCCTTGGTCCAGTTCAAAGATCATTCCTGCCTTATGACCAATCGCACGCCGCAAGGTAATTGCTTCAGCACAGAGGGTGGCGGCTGCCACAGGATGGCCTTCATGGCTGGCGATGCGTCCCAATTGTCCCAGGATGCGGCTGATCAGTCTCCGGTTGTTTGCTTCGCGAAAAAGGGCAAGCGCCTCTTGGTAATGAGCCTGTGCTTCACGATAACGTTCTTCGTAGAAGGCAATGTCGCCTAGATTTGTAGTGACATAGGCGCTGTCGCCTGTGTTGCCTACCTCGCGATAGAGCCGCCCAGCCTCATCCAGATAAGCCGTCGCTGTGGCGAAATCGCCTAACGAAATGGCATTCGAACCCAGGTTATTTAATACATCGGCAACAGTTGAGCGGTTGCCAAGCTCTTTGTCAATGCCTAATGCCTCTTGATAGAGCAGTTGGGCGCGCACATAGTCGCCGCTTTGCCCCGCCATCATTGCCAGATTATAAAGTGCCACGGCAATGCCTGTTTTGTTTCCCAATTGCTGATTGATAGCTAGACACTCGTCCAGACAAGCACGCGCTGCTTTGCTGTCCCCTTGGTGCATACAAACCAAACTGAGATTGTTGAGGGCGCGAGCCAAGGCGGGTAGGTGTTGCACGGTGCGGATGTAGAGAATTGCCTCATCCAGTTTGGCGCGTGCCATTTGGAATTCACCCAGTTCCCAAAAGGTCACGCCAAGCCCGATGAGCGCGTCTTCAACGCCACTGTCATACTCAGCTTGGCGCGCCACCGCCAGGGCGCGCTCAAGATAATCTTGCGCCGCCAAGAAGTTGCTTTGTTTGATGGAGATGCGACCAAGACCGTTCAAGGCTTCCGCTTGGGATTGCAATGAAGTCGCTGGCTTGACGCGCTGTAGGAAGGTTTGGAGCCAACGGTATCCTTCACTGATATAGCCGCGCATAGACCAGAAGTTGCTTAATGCGCCACTTAGCTGCAAGCCATTCTCAATTCTGGTCTCACCTCTGGTCTCGACTCTGCCTGGTGCAGAGGCATACCAGGCAAGGGCTGCGCGCAAATTGTCATGCTCGCCCTCTAAGCGGTCTAGCCAAGCGACTTGGTTGGACCCCTTCAACTCGATGTCGGCACGCTGGGCAAGGGCAAGATACCAGGCGGCATGGCGTTCGCTCCACAACTCTTCTTCAGTGGCGGCACGCAGTAATTCCGCCGCATAGTGGCGAATTGGCACCAGCAGCCGATAGCGCATCTCTTCGTTCTGCTCCACGGCAACAACCAACGACTTTTCAACCAAATTGGCAAGCAGATCGAGTACCTCGTCCTGCTCAAGCCCTTGACCCACACAGATACTTTCCACAGCATCTAGACCAAAATTGCCTGTAAAAACAGCGAGGCGTCTGAAGAATGCTTGTTCCTGTGCAGACAGCAGGTTAAAACTCCACTCTAATGCCGCACGCAGCGTTTGGTGGCGTGATGCGCTAGCGCGCGTGGCACGCGTGAGCAGCCGCATACTGTCACTCAACCGCTCGACAATCTGCCTTGGCGCGAGAACGTTGACGCGTGCGGCTGCCAATTCAATGGCAAGAGGCATTCCATCGAGCTGGCGGCAAATTTGGAGCACCGCTTCAACGTTCTGCTCGTTTACCTTGAAGGTGGGGGCTACCGCTCGCGCACGTTCATCAAAGAGACGTACTGCCTCAAACTGCATGCTCTCTACAGTGGAGATCGTTGTGCTGGCGCTGGGTACCGAAAGCATGGGTGCAAGGTAGACTTTTTCACCCGCCACTCCTAATGGTTCACGGCTGGTGGCAAGCACGCTGACCAATGTCCCCGCATGAAAGAGCATGGTGAGCAGTTCCGCACAGGCCGCGCGTAGATGTTCACAGTTATCCAGCACAAGGAGCATCGTGTGGTCGTGCAGGTGGGCAATGAGAAGTTCCGTGAAGGATTGCTGTGGTTGCTCACGCAGCCGCAGCGCATCGGCGACAACTTGCGGTACAAGATTAGCGGCAGAACTATTAGCAGAGTTATTTGCAGAGCTATCAGCCGAGATCGCGGCAAGGTCAACCCAGCAAACGCCGTCGGGATATGCTTCAAGGACTTCTTCTGCCACGCGCAGAGCAAGGCGCGTTTTGCCACTGCCTCCGCTGCCAGTGATGGTCAGCAAACGTGTGCTATTCAGGAGCGTTTTAATAGCGGCAATGGCGGCTTCGCAACCAATAAAGGGGGGCTGCACTATCGGGAGGTTGTGCCGGATGTTGGATTTTTGGAGTTGAGTTGGCTGCATAGGCACTTTTCAATGGCATAGGTTTAATGGCATAGGTGCTGACCAATGTATTGTACCCGAAATTGCACTTGAAAATGTAGTGTGAAAAATACTTACCTTGCGATGGATCAGGATTGGCTCGGCTTGGGTCTAGCCCCCATTGTCCAGCGAAAATTTGGTGCATAGAAGAGGAGTAGCAGTGCTGCGACGAAGGTCAACAGGCCGTTGATCATCAGCGCACTGGAGACACCAAGCGTTGCGATGAGGATGCCCATTTCGAGGTGTCCGATGGGTGCTGACCCAATGCCAAGTACCCACACGCCAACAGCTCGCCCGCGTTGCTCATCAGGTACCGCCATTTGGATGAGTGTTTGTTGGAGAACATCAAACGCACCAGCGCAAAAGCCTGTGACGACCAGCACGGCTGCTGCCACTATCAGGTCGTGTGTGACGGAAACGGTGATCAGCGAGAGGCCATAGAGGAGGAAAATTCCTGCAAGCACAGGTTGGCGTCGCACGTTGCCTGGTACCAATGTTAATAAGCCCACCGCAATTGCCCCACCCACAGAGACGGCAGCGTTGAGCGTGCCAAGCCCTTCTGCTCCTGCATTTAGCACATCTTGGGCAAAGAGGGGGAGGGCACTGTGGAAGGAAAAGGCGAAGATTTCACAGGTAAGACCCGCGATGATGAGCGTTCTAACGACCGGTACATCCACAATCAGCCGCAGTGCGCCGTGAAAGGCTTGGCGAAAAGGCGGCGGCGTGATGCGTACGCGATCTTCTTGATTGACACGCAATGCCGCGACGATGAGGGCTGAGAGTGCGTAAATCGTAGCGACCACTAGATAGCTACGCGAGACACCTGCCAGTGGAATCAGCAGACCTGCTGCAAATGCGCCGAATGCACCGGAGAAGCGCGCGACTAAGGCATTAAGCGCCAGCGCGCGCGGGGCATCGATGCGTGGAACGGTATCCATGACAAGCGCTTGTCGCGCGGGTGTATCAAATACTTGCACACAGCCCGCCACAAACGAGAAGAGAACTACTTGCCAAACGAGCAGTTCTACTGTGCTAGTGAGCCAGCCAAAGCTCGCCATCAGCAGGAATGCAGCACCGGCAACTGCGAGCAGTTGGCGCGGACGGTCGGCACGGTCAGCAATGGTGCCTGCTGCCAAACCGAACAACAGAGAAGGCAACATGCGCGCAGCGAAAATCAGCCCAATGGCAACGGCTCCACCTCCTGTCTCCAGCGCCACCCACGCAGTCGCCGTGCGCTCCATTCCTTGTGCAGTTGTTGAGGTAAGGGTTGAGAACCATAGGCGACGGAACGCAGGCGATGCAAAAGGTGTCATCTGGCTTTTTTCTCAGTGGTCTGTTCTTTGTTGGCGTTCATTCGACTTCTGTCATTCGTGCACTCTTGCCGATCCTGAACATACACAAGACATTCGTAGCATATAGGTGCAACGAATAGCGCGCAGAGATGAGGTGATGTTCGTGTACATTGGCTATGGATCTGATAGTTGGTTACCCCGCAGCTTGGCGTACTTCTGTCAGCATCCGAGCAAAATCTTCAAGTTTGAAATGGGCATTGAGTCCGCTGGGATTGGGGATTACCCAGATCGGTACCCCCGCAAGCGTCTCCTCTTGCAAACCAAGTTGCGCCTTGGGACGAGTAAAGCCTGTGCGATAGGCTCCAATGCCCAGAATGCAGACGAGTTTGGGTGCATAGGTGCGGA
>JBBQIG010000345.1:0-6057 GCA_038324715.1 Anaerolineae bacterium
CCTGATGCTTCTGGATATCTAACCCATGTGGATCAACTTTTCCACTATGCCTTTGACGTTGACTCACAACCGTTACCCCCTTTGGTCGACGGACACTTACTCATACAACGCCTCGCAATTAAGCCCGGCCCAAAGCTTGGAATTCTCTTGGAACATTTAATGGAAGCGCAAGCAGCAGGCGAGATTAAAACTCAAGATGAGGCTCTTCAATTGGCAACAGGTTGGTTAGCGCGGGATGGAGCATAAGCAGTGATGAACGCTCAATCTGGCGATCAGTACCAGCCCACTCAGTGCCCTCATTTGGGCGTCGATACCATCAACCAGCGTGCTGGTGAGCCTATCGAGTACCCTAGCTTTGAGAATCGCTGTTGGTCTGCCGATCGGCCTATTTCCTTGCTGCTCACCGATCAAGCCACTCTCTGCCTTTGCAGTGGCTACCGGCACTGTCCGCGCTTTTTGGCAGCACGCGCCGCACGCCAGGGCTATGAGCAGCCAACCGCTGTCCCTGCGCCCGAGGTGGACAGCGATGCAATTAGCCACGCTCTCAACGAGTTAGAAGCAGATGTTCAAGCTGGTGCTGCTGCCCATACGCAGAGCCGGCGTCGTTGGGGTTGGATCGGTGCCGGACTGATATTTATGTCAAGTCTACTCTGTGGAGGTCTCTTTGCAGCCTATGTAGGCTGGCAAATGGTCAGCGATGAATTTGCAGCAACACGTCCAGGCAATGTAGATACATTGGCGTCATCACTACCTGCTGCCCAAGCGAGTAACCCGCCTCAGATGTATCTGATCGTCACGGCAACCTCTGAACCTCAACCTGAGGTCATCGTTGAAGATCCCAGCCAGAACTCTCTCCAACCAGCCGCAAGTGAGAATGGCGGCAACACCCAAACCTATCCGCAAGCAGTGTTGCCCACGACTGCGCCTAATAGCTCGAATCCCAGCAGTTCGGATACAGCCGCCGTGCCCATCCAGCCCCCACCCTCGCTCGCCGACATCGCGCAAGAATCAAATCAAAGTGCTCTACCAGAAGTCGCTGGCCCCACGCCCATTCTCGACTTTCAATTAGAAGTGCCCACACGCCGGCCAACGCCTTACCTAGATATTCCCACCAGCACGCCCAGCCTATCAGACATAGACGCAACAGCAACCATGCAGGCAATCGTAGCGCCCACCGCAACGCCTCTGCCGCCGTTGGGCACACCCGTGGTCATCTTTAGCGCCGAAAATACAGCGGTAAAGAAAGGTGATTGCACGACAATCTCCTGGATGGTAGAGAATGTACGAGCTGTCTATTATGAAAACTTAGGCGTAGATGGGCGCGGCGAAAAAGAGGAATGTGTAAAATCAGACAATTCTGAATATCATTTGATGGTGATTCTTGCCAATGGCGCAACGCAATTCTATACGGTCACGGTTGGCATGTTGCAGCCCACTGAAACGCCAACACCAAAACCAACCTATGCCGAAGAACCATCGCCGACGCCCACTTGGACGCCAAACATCCCAACCGCAACCCCCACGCCCCCCACAGTCTATGGTGCGTTGCTGGAAGCAAATGGAAGCACAGAGAAAAGCTGTGACCGCGGCGCAACCTGTGAGGTGGATCTATATGTGGGCAACACAGGCAGTGCAATGGACAATATCACCGTCCGTTTTGTCGAAGCCGCTTCATGGCCGCGTCAACTGTGTCGCCTTGATGGCGTCTGCTCACAAGATGAAATTACTGTTGCCAATATGGGGCCAACCAACACCGGAGTTGTGCGACTTCGTATTACCGTTCCCGAAGGTGCCAGCGCTGACCCCGTAACTTACCGGCTTCAAGCTGTGAGCGTGCAATCGGGGGGAACGGCCCAATCGAGTTCGCTCACAATCCGAATAACAGCAAACAAAGAGGCGGCGCAACCGTCGGCAGAACAATCCGCCCAACAGGCGACAGCCATACCCGAAGCAATCACAGGAACAGTTACAGAAACAATCACCGAAGCGACTATAGAAGCGACCACAGCACCGGCAGAATCAACACCGCAAGCTACTGAGCATGATACGAATTAACTTACAGAAAAATACCCTTATACAGGCTACAGTAGCGTCTAAAGCACAGGTCGATACATATGCCACGGCGTAGGCACTCGCTCAATATGCCACAAGGAAAATGTTCTTTACAACACTGATTGTCCTAGCCGTTGTTGCCCTTTTGATTGGTATCAACGGTTTCTTCGTTGCCGCCGAGTTTTCCGCAGTCAGCGTCAGTCGACCGCGCTTGGCACAACTAGCGAATGACGGCAACAGCCTAGCTCGCTACGTCCTCACCGTCATCGAAAACCATCACACCCTTGACACATACATTGCTGCGTGTCAGTTGGGGATTACACTTTCCAGCCTCATCTTAGGCTTCTATGGTCAGGCCCAACTGCTAGCCCTCTTTGCACCCCAGATAGCCAATCTTGCACCAAACATTCAAGCCATCATCAATCCTATTAGCGCAACCATAATCCTGTTACTGTTGACCATTCTTCAAGTGGTTTTGGGCGAATTGGTCCCAAAAAATGTCGGTCTCCAGTATCCTGAAAAGTTGGCAATTGTCACTGCGCCCGCCATGCGCTGGTCAGTCACGCTCTTTCGTCCCTTAATTTGGTTCTTCAATGGCTCTGGTCAATTGATCCTGCGCTTGATGGGCTACAACGCCGTCAGTGAACATGCCCATTTGCACTCACCCGAAGAGATCCTCATTCTGGTGGAAGAAAGCGGTGCTGGCGGCGTGCTGGATGCAGAAGAGCGTCGTCTGCTCGTCAACACGTTGCAACTGCGTAAGCTAACTGCACGCAAAATCATGATCCCCCGTACATTCATGTTAACCGCATCCGTTGACAAAGACGTGGATGAACTATTTTCCCTTCTCGCCACCTCACCCTATTCACGCCTCCCTGTTTATGAAGGGTCAGTCGATACCATTGTGGGCGTCATTCACCTAAAAGACCTGCTCCAGGTCATCTATGACCGGCAAATTGGCAAGATTACGTCGCCTAACGTGAACCCGCGCCGCATTATGCATCCACTCATCCACGTCCCAGATTCAGCACCAGTTGAAGAAGTCATGGACATGATGCAACGTCGGCACGTAAACCTTGCCATTGTCATCAACGAATATGGTGGCACAGCCGGAATGATTACCTTTGAGGATTTAGTGGAAGAAATCTTTGGAGAATTCCAAGATGAGTTTGATGTGGAAAACCCGCTGCTCGAATTGCGACCCAATAATCGCGCGCGCGTCCGTGGCGATCTTCTGATTGAAGATTTAAACGAGACCCTTGATCTCGACCTACCGACCACGGACGTTGATACGATGGGCGGCTTAATCCTGACAACTATCGGTCATATCCCCCATCCTGGCGACATCGCGCTAGTCGGTGAGTTGCCTTTGCGTGTGGATCGAGTCGTAGGTAACAGTCCAGTCGCCATCAGTTTTCCTGTTACACCCGACCAAGCAGCGCGGCTGCGCCAGTCGGCCGCGAATATGTAAATATGATCGAATACGGCGTTCCAATCCTAATTATCATTTTCCTCATCCTTGTCAATGCTCTTTTTGTGGCAGCGGAATTTGCGGTAGCAGGTGTCTCGCGTCCACGCATTGCCCAAATGGCGGAAACCGGCTCGACCGCAGCCCAACAAGTGCTGAACATACTCAACGATCGCCAAGCCGTCAACCGCTATCTCAGCACCGCCCAAATTGGCATCACCGTTGCCAGCCTAGGCTTGGGTATGTATGGTGAACACGCAGTGGCTGGATGGCTGATTGGCCCGCTAGAGCATCTGGGATGGGTAGGCACAGGCGCGGCCCACACTATTGCAATCGTGCTTTCCGTGGCCTTGCTCACCTACCTGCACATGGTGCTTGGCGAAATGATCCCCAAATCCCTCGCCCTGCAGTCGGCCTCGACTGTTGCCATTCAGCTATCTGCGGCGATGGCGATTGCAGAGCGGATATTTCGCCCACTTACGACCGTACTCAACTGGATCGGCAACTGGATACTCCGTATTGCAGGGCTTCCCGTGGCAAGCGAAGGGGCACGCCTAATCTCTACCAGCGAGTTAGCTTATATTTTAGAGGAAAGTTCAGAAGGCGGTCTACTTGAACCCGCGGAAGAGATATTCCTACAAAATGTAATTGACTTCAACCAGCGCACCGTGAACCAAGTCATGACACCACGTACACGCATGGCCGCGCTCTCTGTAGAATCTAGTTGGCTAGATACCCTAGCCTTCATTTGTGAACAAAGACATTCGCGTTACCCAGTCTTCGAGGCAGATCGCGACAACATTATCGGCATTCTTCATGTCAAAGACCTTGCGCGTCACCTTCAAACAAACGACCCAAACTTTGATTTGCTCGCAATGTTGCGTCCTGCCGTTTTTGTCCCCGATTCAATCTCGCTTGATGAAATGCTCGCGCAATTCCGCGCCAAACATTTTCAGGTTGCCATTGTCGTGGATGAATATGGCGGAACGGCTGGCATCATCACGCTAGAGGATTTGGCAGAAGAGATCGTCGGTGAGATTCAAGATGAGTTCGACGAGGAGGTTCCTCCCTTCGCGGCCATTGATGAGCATACCTTGCGTGTGCGCGGCGATCTACTCTTAGATGAATTGACCCAACATTACGACCTTGATTTTGAGATTGAGGAAGCTGAAGATGCCGAGACCGTAGGAGGTCTCATTATGTCCATTCTAGGCCAACTTGCCCATCCTGGCGACGAGGTAACAGTGCAAGGCGTGCGCATGGTGGTCGAATCGGTTGAGGGTCTCGCAGTTAGCACCGCCATACTTCATCTTCCTGAAGAAGCAATAGATATCAAATCCGACTCCGCAAACGACAACAGTGAAGCTCCCGCAACTCCAGACGAGGTCAATCCCCACTCGACCTAGTCAATACTCAAAATACGCTATAAAATGAGAGAGATGATACTGCCCCACAGTATCGAATCTGATTGAATGTGCGCTATGGCAGATGCACTTCTCCAAGTTATTGAGCGCGGACTCTATTGTGCCACAGGCGATTTCTACATCGACCCTTGGCTGCCGGTAACGCGCGCGGTCATCACCCATGCCCATGCAGATCATGCCCGCCCCGGCTCCCGACGCTATTTGACCACACCCACTGGTGCAGCCATGCTCCGCATGCGTGTGGATGCTGGCAATTCCAACGCGCACATCCTGGCGCAACCCTTTGGCGAATCCCTCAATGTCAATGGCGTGCACGTCTCGCTCCATCCTGCAGGACACATGCTCGGCTCTGCCCAAGTGCGTGTGGAGCATCAAGGCGAAGTCTGGGTTGTCAGTGGTGATTATAAGACCGAAGCCGACATTACCTGCGAACCCTTTGAATTGGTTCGCTGCCATACCTTTATCAGCGAATCCACCTTCGGGCTACCTATCTACCGTTGGCGACCCCAGGCCGAAATTTTCAACGAAATCAATCAGTGGTGGCTCCAAAACCAGGCGCAAGGTCGCACCAGCATTTTGTTCGCCTACTCTGTAGGCAAAGCCCAACGCGTCCTTGCGGGTGTGGACGAAAGCATAGGCCCCATTCTCACCCACGGCGCAGTGCAACGCTTTGTCCACGCCTACCGTCGTGCGGGTATTGCCCAACCCAATACCCACTATGCCAACACCGACGCGGCTCGGTTGCATCGCGGTCAAGCACTAGTCGTGGCACCCCCTTCCGCCGCAAGCTCTGTGGGTTGGCTGCGTAAGTTTGGCCCCACCTCCCTCGCCTTCGCTTCTGGATGGATGCAAATCCGCGGCGCTCGCCGTCGCCGCGCCATGGATCGAGGCTTTGTCCTTTCAGACCATGCCGATTGGGAGGGTCTGCTCTCGACAATTTACGCAACAGGAGCGCAGCGCATCGGCGTCACCCACGGCTATACCAATGTCATGGTGCGCTATCTGCAAGAACAGGGACTCGAAGCCTTTATCATGCCAACACGCTTTGAAGGCGAGTCTGTAGGTGAATCGGTGGGCGACTCTAGGGGTGAGCAAGACGACCAAAGTGATCAA
>JBBQIG010000346.1:0-6042 GCA_038324715.1 Anaerolineae bacterium
TCTGCCATACCAAAATTTGTGCCAGCAATATAGTACGCTCCGAATGATCAACAAGTGAGTTATCGATAGCCATCTCTGCATCCACCTCACCAACATCACCAGCACCTACTTCATCCGCGAGCAGGGATAGCGCATCCAGCAGCCCCTGCCAGATCGCCCAGCGCAGGAGTGGCTGATGGAGCAGACTGTGGCATCCCTGTTTGAGCGCAACAAGGGCCGCGGCCAGATTGCCACTATCCACAGTAGATACATAGGCAGGGAGTAAGGTGTTCAGATTTTGGGTATCAAACCAATTGAAGATATGCCCACGGTGATGATGTAATTGAGCCATTGCATCAAAGGCCGAGCGCACGCGTAATGTGAAGTTGGCTGTACCAACATAGCCTAGATCATGCGCAGCCAGCACGGAGAGAAGATAGAGACCTATATTGGTGGGTGAAGTACGGTGGGCGACCACGCCTTTAGGAAATTCCTGAAAATGATCGGGTGGCAGCCAATTGTCCTCCGGTCCGACAAATTGTTCATAAAAGTGCCAGGTGCGGCGTGCCAATGTCCGCAGTTGTTGTTGTTCTTGCTGGCTTGGTACATAGGGAACAGGTGCGGTGGGGCGGCTTATGAGACGGGTAATTTCAGCAGCCGAGGCCCATAGAATCCAGAGGGGGAGTGCCACAAATATTGCGGTCGGACTCATCCAAACTGTTAAAAAGACAATTGGCACGAGCACGATCAGCGAGGGCATGATCTGCTGCGTGATCGTCTCTGCCGAAATATTCTCGCCCAGCAACCGTGCGCTATGTGCTGCCGTCACCCATTGCAACAGATGGCGACGGGTAATGATGAGACGCACCAAAGTAGTGCCGATGGCATGGGCATTGCTCAGCGCCTCATAGGGCAAAAACGCCAATTGGAGCAGCCAGCGCATAGCACTTTTCAAAAGCGGTTGCACAGAAAGCCGATGGTCACCCTTGCTGCCAGCGCGTGCTAGCATTCCCAGTGCCGTTGTAAATATAGGAATACCTGGTATGAGCACACCCATCAGTGTCCACAGCCAGGGTGCGCCCGGCAAAATCGTCCAAGCAGCGAGAAACCAGAGGAGTAGCACGGGGGGCAGGAGGCTACGACGCAGATTATCCAAGATCTTCCAGCGGGCAATCAGCGGGAGTTGATTTGTCGTATAACCACCTTGATAGGGTACGCGATTGCCCAACCAGGGCAATAGTTGCCAATCACCACGTACCCAGCGATGTGACCGGCGGATATTGACCAAGTAATGAGAAGGGTAATCTTCAAATAGGACAATATCAGTGACTAACCCTGCGCGGCCGTGGAGGCCCTCGAAAAGATCATGGCTCAGGATAGTATTCTCGGGAATACGACCAGCGAGGCTGCGCGTAAAGGCATCCACGTCGTAAATACCCTTGCCTACAAAGATGCCCTCGCCAAACAAGTCCTGATAGAGATCGGAGACGGCCAATGTATAGAGGTCAATCCCCGCATCGCCTGCGAAAATTTGTGTAAAGAGCGAGTGAGTGGCGCTAGTGGCATTTATCTCTGTACGAGGCTGCAACACCGTATAGCCCGCTGTCACACGTCCCGTTTGCGGGTCAAACTCAGCGCGATTCAGTGGATGGGTTATGGTTGCCACCAGACGGCGCGCAGCATCTCGTGGAAGCACCGTATCGGCATCGAGCGTAATGACATAGCGCACCTGGTGCAAAATCGACAGCTCACCCTCGGTCATGATGAATGAGTTGCGCTGCACGTCGCCGCTAGTGCCACCACTATCCATAGTGCCAACATCCACAAGAGTAGGGTTGCGCAGTAGGCTGTTGAACTCCTCAAGTTTGCCACGTTTGCGTTCCCACCCCATCCAGATGCCCTCACTCGGATTCCAAAGGCGCTTGCGGTGAAAAAAGTAAAATGGTCGTGCTGAATACTTTGCGTTGAGCCTAGCAATGGTGGCCTGGGCGTGTGCGAGGAGCAGATAGTCATCCGGTAGGGTCTCTGCTGGCGCATCCGCAAAGTCGGTTAGCAAAGCAAAGGTAACATGCCCGTTGGGATCTGTGTTACGCAAGTAATGCAGTTCAAGTTGTTGAAATAGCTCGTCTACATCATCTACCTGGTCGAGCAGTGCTGGAATCACTACCATGGTGCGTGCTGTCACCGGGATACCATCACCCAACTCTAGCTTGGGCAAAATGCGTGGTGGCAAAAGGAGAGTGAGTAGCCAATGAAGGATGCTGACTGCAAAGGTTAAAGCCGGGACCAAACCCAGCAGGATCACCAGCCCGATCTGCCACGCCGCACCACCGGCGCGGGTCGTGCCGATGATCAGCATGGTCAGGGCGATGAGCGTGAGCAGGCCAATGCTGCCGAAATAGAAGGTGGTTGGATTCTCATGGGCCCAACGGCGCAGACGCCAGGACAGAGGCGGAGCGTACTCAAGCCCCGCCTCAAGCTGCCTCCGTCCTGTCTCTAGCAGATAATAGCCCACATGAGTGGTGCGCACAGCATCTATTGTTTCCCGCTCGATCGGCGACTTTGCCGCTACAGGAAGGCCATTGGCCTGAAGTGCAAGCTCTACAACTCGCGTAGCGACTTCGATTTCGCTCTGGCGGCTGTAACGCGCAAGATGCTCCACCTCCTGACGATAACGATTGCGCGTATCGTCGCTCATCTCTGTATAGATACCTGCGGGATCTTGCATGAGGATTTGGTGAACCAGACTCGTGGCCTCGAAAAACAGAAGCCAGTCTGTACTGTGCACAACGCGCAGCCCTACAAAAGCATCTGCCACAACCTGATTATCATCCTGTATGTCCGGCTTTGCTCTCTCATCTGCAACCGGTGGACCGCCTGCGAATTCCGCTGCCACGGGCAGTGACATTGCCAGTAGATCCTGGGGAAGATCTGATAAGAGATCCACATGAGGGGTGAGACGTGCTGCTGCTTGCGCCAGCCGCTCCAGTAGGACGTAGCGCAGCATACTCGGAAGCGCCCAGAGTTCGCCCATTGTCAGGGGGCATTCTGCCTGGTAAACCCTGAGAAACTGGACAATTGCTTCCATGGAGGGTTGCAGTGTCACCTCTTGCACAAGTGTGCAGGCTAGTGCATAAACTCTAGGAAGGCGCGGATGGACGCCTATCTGTGTATTTATTCCATCAAGTACAGGGAGTTCACGATAGTAGGCAGGTGGGAGATCCTCTTTTACTTGTTGTATCACCTGCTGGACAATATAGAAATTGTCCAATAGCCAATCAGCGGCAGAGGGCAGGAGTTGCTCCTGATCGCTCATCTCTGCCCACTCGTGATGAATACGTTGTAAGATGATGTCGTACTGCTTCAAGCGCAACAACAAAAGAGGTTGCGCACCTGGCTCCGTGATCAGCAAATGCTGGGTGGCTAACCGGCGTGCAACCTCATCCAGAGGCGACTTGTCCGCTATTTGAGTTGGATCGCTCATTAAACCTGAATCAATATCCTGTCGCGCAGAAATTTATCCTGCATAAATTAAGTAACTAGATGAAGATCAAACAAGACAACCTTAATGGTATGCCTGTTACCTACCCACAGCCGTGGCTAGGACGACGGACCATTTTGTCTTTCAAGCCTCTCGTGGATTGGTGCAGCTTCAGGCTCAATTGTGTGTGCTGGTGGTCGATCTTGATAGATGAGCACGGGCTGGTTGCAATAGTTCAATATGCTATTCACAGTATCACCAAAGGGACGCATAGGATTGGCGGCAACTCCATGGGCACTGACCAAAATGAGATCTACCTGATTCTGTTCGGCAATGTGCTCTAGTTCAATTGCCGTATTATCCGCTTGAACGAGAATGCTGATGGTGTCACTGCTCTGACGTTCGTGAATTTGTTCAAGATACCTTTCGGCCACAGACCAGATGTGTTCAATAAAGTGTTCTGTCAGTTTACGAGTATCGTCTGCCAGCATAGCCCAACCCAGAACACCTGGACGTTGTACGACATGGGCAAGCACAAGTTTGGTAATTTGGTCTCTTGTAAGCCAGTCAGCAATGGGTAGAACACACTCAGCACGCCGTGAGCCGTCCAGGGGTACCAAGATTGCATTGTAATGTTTGGGCGCAAACATGTCAACGTCCCCTGGTTGTTCTTGGGCAGGGACTACCATAACCGAAGTACCTGCACCTTCCACTACCTTATGTGCAATTGCTCCAAATGGTCGATCAACACGACCACTCTGTCCGTGGCTACTGATCAAGACAAGATCAATCTTGAGCTTCTCAACCTGTTCAAAAATTCGCTGATACGGTGAACCTATGAGCAATAAACAGTGGGATTCTATACCAATTTCTTGGAGCTTTGTACAAATCGTCTCGATATAGGTTTGGGCCTCTGTCTTGCGCAGATGCCATTCCATCGGATCGACACCATCCCCACTTTCACTCCCATCGAGTACAAGAAGTGGAATAACCTCTGCATGGGTTAGCTTCGCCAGTGCCAGCGCATGAGGAATCGTGCATTCAGACAACGGGGAGCCATCTAGGGGGAGCAGGATTCGAGTAAACATAGACCCTCCTTTCTCAATCACCGAACATGCAATTGAGCCATCTATTGTAGTGTCATCAACCCGTTATGCGAAACGAATTGCAGCAACTTAACTTAACTCTATTCACATAACTGAAGATGTAATGTTGTACGCTATCAAACGCACGATTTATTGACTACATTATTATGGCTCTATTGTCCCCACGCGTGTGGGGTGAACCGAATATACAATGTGGATAGATCTATTGGGGAGGATTGTCCTTACAGGCATGTGGGTGAACTAACAAGCCTCACCAAACACTCGATTCGGAACCTCACAAGGCAAGGTAGAATAGCACGTCGGCAACTAGAACAGACGTGCTATGATGTGAGTTGTCAGCAGACAGTATCTCTTTTGAGCCGCAGAATGTCCAGAAATACCCGCCGCAAATACGGCGGGTATTTCTATTGGATTTTCATGTGGTTTTGCTAAATATGTTGCAATTCTCGAACACCCGTGCTATATCTTGTTATACAAACCTGTATGTGGTATATGAAGGTTGTTCACAGGGCATATCTAGTGACTGAATGGTCTCCCCTTTCTAATGAACCGGCATTGTGGCACAGTCGATTTGATGTGTACCGGCTGCTTGGACCCAAACGATCCATAGAAGAAGCATATCGTATTGTCTCCAAAGCGCAGGGCTTGGGCGGTCGTCGTCCGGGTCAGGCTTGGTATGAGGCTGCCGTGGAATGGCGGTGGTCTGAGCGCGCTTTGGCTTGGGATATCGCTGAGCGTGAGCGCATCCGCAAGCAGGATGATGACCGGCGGCTGGATGAGCGTGAGTATCGGGTCAAGATCATTGAAGAGATGATGGTGATGGTGCGCGGCATTATTCAGGGGGCGGATCTCTCTACCTTGTCGGTCGATGAACGGCGTGAGCTGTTGCCGATGGCGAGGTTGTTTATGCGGGACTTGTTGCGTGAGCATCGGACGGAGTTGGGCTTGCCAGAGATGCAGGGGGGCGAGGGTGATGAGGGGGTGCTGCCCTTTACAGCGGATGAGTTGTTGGCGGCACAGAAGGCGCTTCAATCAGTGTCATCGCCCACAAGCGACAGTGCAAGAGCAGCGGGTAGGCCGCGGATGAGTTTTGATCTTCCTCAGCGCGTGGAAATTGCTGAGGAAGATCAAAATTGGTACTTGACGTATGAACCGATGACGTGATATTATCTCGCCAAGTCAACCAAATATACCAAAACGGCAACCCATGGAACTTACAACCGCAGAAGCAGGTACCGCGATCGCTGTCTCTGACGAGACGATCCGGAATCATATTGCGGCGGGCAGGCTATTGGCCCGCAAGCATGGATTTCGGGGACTGCTCAAGATCAAGATTGACGACCTGCGAGCATTTGCGCACGAATATAACTATATTGTTGATGAGGAATATCTTGCTGGGCTGAAACAGACAGCAAACTGACAGCTTTTTTGTACCAATAGAAAACGGCACCGTCAATCCGCCAAGATAAGTCGGTG
>JBBQIG010000347.1:0-6039 GCA_038324715.1 Anaerolineae bacterium
GCAAAGACCGAAGAATTCATTCCCACGGAAGCCAAGTTAGCAGTTGCTGTGCCGCGCACACCCGGCAGGTTGTTGATGGTAGCAGGTTCCAATGCTTCAATGTTGGCATCACCCAACATTGAAGCATTGGCCTCAATCATACCTTCCAACCAGGAAACCAGTGATTCTTGTGTCACACCAGGGGCATCAATGACCGTGACATTCAAAGCTGTGGGCAAGCCGCCAAACATGGCCGACATAAGGTCGGTCACATAGATGACGCCCAAGACTTCACCCTCGGGGCTAGCTAAGAAGTCATTCAGAGGTCCAAGCTGTGCGCCCATGCCAAAGGTATTGGCAAGGTTCTGGAATTGTGCACTGCGTAGATCCAACTCGCTCCAGCCATTTGGCACAGCCAACGAATAGCCGCGCTCCTCATCCACAACCGGTGCAAAACCATCTGGAATCACTACTTCTGGAGTCGGCACTGGCGTAGCTGTCGCCGGAACTGGTGTTTCACCTGGACGTGGGGTGGGAGATGGTTCAGGGGTATTGGTCGCCGTCGGTTCCACCGTAGGTGTAAAGGTGGGAGTCGGTGCCATAAATTGCGAAACGAAGGGGATTTGTGACATGTCGGGCATTCCCGCACATCCGGATAATGCCAATGCCAAGACGAGCACGGTACTTGCCAGTGCACTCTTGGGCATTAGCTTAGGGGTATTCCCAAACGGCTTTTGCATCAGGTCCTCCTTGATGTGAACAGATGGATGGTTTTGTTTGTAAACTTGTTTTGGAAACTTGGAATACGAGACCAGCTAAAGAGAACTAATTTCTGCATGTACACCCCGTGGGTTTAAAACCAGTGGGATTAAGAAGGTGCTACACACATCCCTAGTTTACCGTGTGATGCCCTCTTTTGGCAACCAGCCTATATGCTCCACATGCCCCCCCTCTTGCGGCACATTGGGCAAAAGAGCGCAGCTTATTCCATACTTAGGCACACTTAGGGAACCCACTGCACAGAATGTTCCAGCCAATTGATTGGCTGTCCGCTGATCTCGGTAAGAAGCTGCGCCTCACCACCATCAATACTCACAGTCCACAATCGCCACCGCCCACCGCGATCGCTCATAAATGCCACCTGGGAACCGTCGGGACTAATTGAAGGTAACCCATCTTGCGCGGCAACATCATTCGTCAACCGTAAAATTTGCGAAGTATCTCGATCCAACCGGTAAAGCTCCCAATTCCCATCGCGGCTGCTCATGAAGACAACATAGCGACCGTTAGGCGACCAAGTTGGACGCTGATCATTGCCATTATCGGTTAAAATGCTGCGTCCTGACCCGTCCGCTTGCACCAACCACAATCCAGGATTAGCCCCTTGATCATCAGTCCCATTGGCAACAATCAAGTTCAACCACGGATGCCAGGCAGGGTCTTTTCCATACCCCAAATTCACTGCACCGGGATTCTCATCCGCCGAGGTTACATACAAACGGTATCGATTGTCACCACCTGCACTGCCATACGCCAGCCGATCACCGTTTGGGCTCCAAGCTGGTGGGCTATCGCGGCTATCATCGACCGAGTCGGTATAGCGCAAGCTCCGCTCGTCGGGGGAAAGATTGTCCCCCAACGCAAATCCAAAGAGACCCTCCGCCCCCTCCCTGCGGCTGTAGAAAGCCAACATGCGCCCATTTGGGCTAATTCGTGGCTGGGCGGCCTCGTCAACGAGGCGCGTTGAGATGAAATCGCCATCCATCGGCACGCCGAAGATACGATACACCCCATTCTCCTGTGCTGAATAGAGAATGCTACCCCCAGATTCGATAATCTGTTCCGACGCATCAAGCGCCTCACATTGTCGCGTCAGTTCACTTTGGCGTCGCTGTAAATCCTCGGTCACCAGAAACATTGAGGCAGCATCCAACTGATAAACCGCGCTACACAAATCACCCTCTTCTGCCAAGTTCTCCGCATAACCTTGATAAATTGATTGGAGAACCTCGCGAGCAGCATTACTTGTCTCTTCGGTCGTCGCCTCGCTCAATCTTTCCATCGCCACACGCAGATTAACCAACAATGGATCTTCTGGCGCAATTGCTAACGCAGAATCCAGATATTCAAGTGCCTGATCCCACTTACCCAATGGAACAGCAGACTGCGTTGCCATCTCGATATAGGTGGCAGTCAGCATCTCCGCAACACGTTCTTGTTCAAATTCGGGAACTCGTCGCACATAAAGCAGCCAAAGCAAAGCATTAGGCCAATCTCTTTCCTCAAAGAATACTTGGGCATTATCCCAACCTCCAAGCAAATCTCTCTCAGGAATTGGGACTGCTGTAGGCGTTGGCGTAGGCGTGGACGGCGTAGGTGTCGCCCCTGCGTTTTCTCCACTTCCAGTTGGGGTTGCGCTCCCCACAGCCACTGCAGGTTGCTCGGCATCGTCCATAGCAGGTGTTTCAGACGTTCCCACGACGGCGACTACAACAGAAGTCGCTGTCGCAACTGCCACATCAGGATCATCGGATTGCATTCCAGGCAGGTAACTATTGACCAGTGTGCCGATGAGCAATAAGAGAAGCACAAGCAGCGCAGCCCCCAAAGCCATCATCCCCCATCGTCCTCGTCCTGTACGAAGCAATCCACGCGTAGTAGCAGGCGGGACAACTGGAATTGCACGCGGAGCGGTAACAGTAGGCTTCAACAGTTGTGTCGTAGGTTTGGGTTGCGCCGGTGCCTTCATGGGGACATGCGGCCTCATGGATCCAGCCGGGACCAAAATGCGCGAAGTGGTAGCCTCACGCGATTGCGCCACAGGCAGCGAGGCCATTGTCAAGGTAGAATCGACAAAATCAGGCGAATCGTCTTCAGATGAGTTCAAGGGAAGTTCCGCCGCCAACTGTAAATCCGATGCCATCAACGCAACATCGGCATACCGTTGCGCCGGTTCCTTCATCATGGCGCGCGCCATAATGCGAACCGCATCCGCAGGCAAACTCTGTGCCACAAGTTCAGGTATCAACAGCGGATCATAAACGTGCGCATGTAATATCTGCGTTGTGCTACCAGAAAAAGGCGGACGACCCACCACACAACGATATAAAACAGCACCCAGCCCATAGATATCCGCGCGCCCATCAATATCCGCGCTACCAGCACACTGTTCCGGAGCCATAAATGCTGGCGTCCCAATGGTGCGCCCTGCATTTGTTAATTCAGGGGCATCCAATGCCCGTGCAATGCCAAAGTCAGAAAGCAGTGGAATCACAGGGAAGGGCAACACGCCGAGGCGCACACTGTCGGCATTGCCTGGGTTAGCTTTCTGCAACAGGATATTGCTGGGCTTCACATCGCGATGGACAATCCCTTGATTGTGGGCATAAGCCAGTGCCTCTGCGACAGGGGCGAGAATTGCAGCAGCATCGGCGACACTCAGTTTGCTATTGCGCTCTAACAATTCAGCCAGACTAGAACCTTCCACCAATTCCATCGCAATATAAATCGTACCCGCGCTCTGACCCACTTGAATTGTGCGTACCACATGAGGGTGAACGAGGGTGCTGACGGTCCTTGCCTCGCGACGAAATCGCTCCTGCATTACAGCATCGGCATTGGGCAACAGCACCTTGAGCGCGACACTGCGATTCAAAATTTGGTCATGGGCGCGATAAACCGACGCCATTGCCCCACCACCAAGACGTTCACCAACCAGATAGTGCCCAATCGTCTTACCCGCTAGACTACCAGCCACCTCAGGAGCAACTACGGCCTGTGCTTGCGCACCCGGCTCATCTCGCTCCAAATTTTCAATTACAGGAGCCCACTCCTTTTCATGGTCGTGCGTCCCATTTTCAGTCAATTTACTTCGACCCTCATCCATGTCTTGCCGGTCAATTTTGGGATGATCCATACCCCTAAATTACTCCGACCCTCCCCTTCTGCCCACTGCTCCACCTTGCCCAAAACCTCAAGTTACGCTATGCTGCATGGCTATAGCGCAATGCGCTACAGCCAGTTTGCCCTACCAAGTTAGGTAATTGGCCTATTGTAGCATAGCGCACGATTTAACTACCATGCGCAAAATTAACGCAAATTGCTATACATAATCGCCATTTATATTTAGGCATATTTAGGCACAAAAAGGGAATCTAGTGAGTCGCTACGGTAAATTGGTATGTCTCAGTGGCACGCGTGCAGGACGCGAGTATGATCTACCCGATCATACAATTGTAATTGGCCGAGCCCCTGAAGCAGATATTGTACTAGATGATCAGTTTGCCTCACGCCACCATGCCGAAATTCACTTTGTTGATGATGCCTATCAGATATACGACCTAAATAGCAAAAATGGTGTTATTCTCGACGGACGAAAATTACCCCCTGGTGGTTCAGCGTGGCTTGAAGATGGCACCGAAATTCTATTGGCTTCCACAAGCTTTCGCTTCCACGACCCTTCAGCAACAGTCACAGCACCCTCACTAATTGCCGTGCGTGAGCCAGCCTTGCGCGTGGATCCAACCACACGCCAAGTCTTCGTGGATGGACAGATCATCGATCCACCCCTAAGTGTCAAGCAATTCGATCTGCTGTGGTTTCTCTACCAAAGCCGTGGACGCGTCGTTAGCAAAGACGAAATTGCAGGCGCAGTCTGGCCCGAATCACAGGGCGATGTCTATGATGCCAACATCGATCGTATGATCAGCCGCCTGCGCAGCCGCATTGAACCAGGCAATAACGACGAGCCCCGCTTCATTGCTACCATACGCGGCTATGGTTATCAAATGATGCTCGGATAACCATTCCTCAAGCCCCTCTACTTGTTCTATTACCTATGTGGAGAAAACTTGCGCATTAAATACATCCTTCCTGGTATAGGGAACTCTCTTAGGCCACGCGGAGGCCGATTACTCTACCCAGAGATGCGGACAAAACGCGCAAAACAACAAAATCCAAGACTCACACTTTAGAACTCACAGTCGCACTTTGCCTAGCGCTTACAAGCTCCTCAGCACAAATCCCTCTCACTGGAAAAATTAACGTAGGATAAGAGTCTGGAAATTGTCTGCGATAACTCAGACTATTTTAAGCTTCGCCTTTTAGAATGCAATAGATGCCTTATAGCGTACCCCGCCACAGGCATCCCAGATTCTAGCAAGGGAGACATGCATGTACGACCCTAATTCGCACCAACGCAATAAATATTTTGGGTCCAATGAGTCACTCGCGTCTGCCGACTGGCGGCTCGATGGCAATAATGGTGTTGGGGCCGCAGTAATGGAGATGCCGGAATTGATCCAGGCAGCCCGTAGCGGTGATGAAAACGCATTTAATCACTTAATCAGTCACTACCAAGCAACTGCTCAACGCTTGGCGCAGCAAATTTTGCGCACCGAAGAGGCCGCGGCAGATGCCGTGCAAGATGCGTTAATCAAAGTCCATCGCGCCTTACCTCGTTTCCAGGACGGCAACTTTCGCTCCTGGCTCTTGCGTATTGTCACGAATACTTGCTATGACTATTTACGTAGCCAACGTCGTCGTTCCACTGTCAGTCTCGAAGACTTAACGGATCCCTCTGGCGCTGAGTTCCCGCAACTACGTGCCGATGAACAACAGAACCCCGAGGTTCTTGTGACCAATCAGGAAAGCCTTCAGTTTCTACTTCAAGCAATTGAACAACTACCTGACTGGCATCGTGAGGTGGTCTTATTGGTAGATGTACATGGATACGACTATACAGAAGCGGCTGAGATGCTCGGTCTACCTTTGGGAACAGTAAAATCTCGACTGAGTCGAGCACGCGCAGCTCTACGTGACCGGCTGCACAAAGCAGGGTTTGTTGCACCCCATGCCACAGCGACTGGATAAGGTCACTCTGAGTGCCACACGAAGTGCTAAATGCTACATCGACCACTACACTATTACGCTTGGGGCGTGAACGAGTGGCAGGATGAAGGTTTACTTAGTGTTGGGTGACTTTATATTCTCGTTGCACCGATACCGACTTCATCCTGACCATTTACCCTTGGCTCAGCCCACTTGCCACCCCAAACAAAG
>JBBQIG010000348.1:0-6031 GCA_038324715.1 Anaerolineae bacterium
CCGAGGGTAGATCATGCAGCGATGTCGCCATTTGTACCCCGCGCAACACAGCCTCGCTTAGAAGATCCGCCGCTAGTGCGCCAATCAACCCCATATTCACATTTTCTTGGGCATCATGTTCGCCCAGCCCCAAAGCGAAAACAGTATCACCATCCACAGCTGTATGCACAGGGCGAATTGTGCGCGCCAGCCCATCATGGGCCATCTCGGCTATCTTAGTGGCTTGCGTCTTGGTGAGCTTCGCATTGGTCGCCACAATGCCTAACGTGGTATTGGTGAGAGGCAGGTTGGCCTGACCAGCAGATGCACGATGTGACCAGGAAGCAGGGGCATCAGGATCAAGTGAAGCCGTTGCGATGTTGAGTGTACCCACAAATGCATTATCCTCACCACGCGCCCCAGCGACAATTTTGCCAGTGCTCGGGTCAAGCACATCACCCCACGCATTGACAACCGCAAGCGCTGCAATGATGAGACCATTGCCAAAGTGATGACTAACCGTGCCGATACCGCCTTTGGTGGCACGAGCAATCCCTAACACCTTGCCAATGCTTGCCCCTGTGCCTGCGCCCACAGAGCCTTCGACAACCGGACCTGCGTTGGCGTCAACACAAGCGGCATACCCAGCCGCAGCATCAGGCCGTACATCGGCACGCCCGACAATCAGGTCAAAGAGAATGGCAGAAGGCACAATTGGGACTTTTGCCACCCCCACATCAAACCCATGACCATGCTCCTCCAACCAGTGCATCGCACCATCTGCCGCAGCCAGCCCAAAGGCGCTACCGCCCGCCAACATAATGCCGTGGACGCGATCCACCAGACAAGTCGGAGATAGCAAGGAGGTCTCACGTGTGCCAGGTGCGCCTCCGCGCACGTCCACGCCTGCCACAGCGCCAGATGGCGTCAAAATAACCGTACAGCCTGTGGCTGCGTCCAAGTCCGTCCAGTGGCCCACAAGCAGACCCGGTATGTCCGTTAACCCGTTATGCATTGTTTTTCCTATGGCCTATGAATATGCTCTGTGAGCAGGCTTTGTACCTGCATAGATAGTTGAACTGTGTTGATTCTGACCTGCCTATCTATATGAACGCTTTGGTGAACTTTTGGGTGAACTTTGAAGTGGATGGGGAACTTAATCATACGGCAGAGCTTGCGTGGGGTCAATCTCGGATGCATCAAGGGTTGCCAAATGATGCTGTTCTGCCTGTCGGTTCCGTCATATTTTCTTTAGGCTAATTCAAGATAATAAGTATACGAGTTTTCGGTGTATCAGACTGGACGCCACCCGAAAATGGTCAGAATTGGGTAGTTTATTCTCTGGATTAGCCTTAGATGATCTTAACTGCATTAAGGGAGGTGAACTCACAACGTAAACAACTCTTGATCCGCGACTTTACCTATACCGCAACGGGCACGGGCCAAATTCGTGCAGTCCCCTATTGAATCGATCTACTAGTTATGTTAGGGTAGTAGTGACCTAGCTGGTCTAGGTTGTAGGGGGAAAGCTACCGGCATGGGGACGCGCCCAAGCCGGTAGCGCACCACTCCCCCATGCTTACGCTGTCCACTAAGACAGCGCGGCTAGACGCTGGTATTAGCCCTGGTGTTAATCCCTAGTGTCGAACCCCTAATGTCAAATCAGGAGTAATCTTCCGCATGTGTGATCGCATTGTTGTACTGGCGCGGCTTGACCATCGTCGCTGGTCAAGTTGCTGTGAACATGGCACAGCGCATCTTACCTGGGACACTTTCTCTCTGCGCCTCTCCACCCAAAAATTGGGCACGATGGGACAAGAGTTGCTGGAATGCGCCAAGGTCGCCCGCCATTTTCGCATTGCTGGCACGGGTGAAGTCTGTGTAGTCTTTGATCAATATGACCTCTACCAAGTTTGGTTTGGCGGCACCGGCCTCTGCCTATCGCCAGATGACTTCAAACTATTTTGCAAGCTAATCAGCGAAGCTTGCCAACACCCGATTGTGCAACCTACCTGTGGTGGGGAGCAAACCGTCAGCCACCCCGAACCCTCTATCCGTACTGCCTACCACTTATTCTCCTTAAATTAGCTTCTTCTCCGCAACCATCTTTCTTGGATTAATTGCTCTTGAGTTGGTTGCCTCACCCCATAGCCATCCAGCCTCTCTTCGCTGGTTCAGAACGGGGTTTCAAATAGGCTTAACTTAATCACCGGCCTAATTGCCATGTGGGGCACTAATGACGTTGCGCTGCATGGCAATTCCTATTTGACTCGATTCAAAGGGAACCTTGCGACGCGCTAATGATGGTAAAAAGGTGTAAATGTGGGGCATTGGTTTTCGGGGCAATTAGGCAAATTTTTCCGCCAGGAGTATACTAGATTGTTAGATCACTTCAGGTGGCTAGGCGGTACAGTACTAATTTGTGCTCATTTGTGACAGAGCCGGTGGTGCGCTATCACCCATTCTTCTACAGGCAAGGCTCCTCTACATAATCGGATTCCTACCGACCCTGGAATGGCCCTCCAATTTATTGTAAGTATCTGGCATTCAGTCTAATAAGTTCTGTGGCTGTTTCACAAAGTTGGCTTTGAAAATTGTCAAGTTTTCAGCTTTTGTTATCCAACTTGTGTAAACTCAAACCCGCGGGATTATCTATTGATGCCCCTCCAACCTAAATCGTTTTTATTCAAGGAGAATTACCATGATCCAACAGCCTACTGTATCACGCCGTAAATTCCTCAAGGGTTCGGCTATTTTAAGCACTGGTGCGCTTCTGGCTGCTTGTGCACCTGCCCCTGTGCCTGGCGCAACCGAAGCGGCTACCACAGCCGCACCTGCCGCGGCTGCACCCGCAGCGTCCACAGAATTGTGGTTTGAGGTAGCCGAGGAGGCGATGAACCCGCTCGGTCTAGAAGCTGGCACACCTGTCGAAGGTATCTTCTTTGAAGGTGGTTATGGTCGCGCTTATATTGACCATGCCGCCGACATCTTCCGTGCCTTGCATCCAGAGAATGAACTCTCCGTATCAGGGATTCAGCGCGTTGGCGAGCAACTTCGCCCCCGCTTCATTGGTGGCAACCCACCTGATGTGATTGACAACAGTGGTGCAGGCAACCTGGACACCGCGGCGTTGGTTGCAGAAGACCAACTTGCCGACTTGGCTCTGCTGATGGCAGCCCCATCTGTGGACACCCCAGGCGCAACCTTTGCCGACACACTCTTTGCTGGCTCACAGACGGATGGCGTCTATGATGGCAAGCAATTGGTGTTGAGCATTGCCTACACCGTCTTTGGCATCTGGCACAGCCAAAAACTCTTTGAGGAAAAGGGCTGGACCTATCCCACAACTTGGGACGAAATGCTCGCGCTTTGTGAAACCATTAAGGCAGACGGCATGAATCCCTGGACTTATCAGGGTAAGTTCCCACAATATATGGTCTTCGGTGTCCTTGTTCCCCTCATCTACAAGGTTGCTGGCAACCAAGCGCTAATTGATATCGACAACCTGGAAGATGGCGCATGGCTTAAGCCAGAAGTTCTGGAAGCCGTGACAATGGTCAGCCAACTGGCTGCGAATGATTACATCATGCCGGGTACAGAGGGTCTTACCCACACCGAGTCACAGGCCGAATGGCTAAAGAGCAACGCGGTCTTCCTGCCCTGTGGCACCTGGCTAGAGAACGAAATGAAGACATTGACGCCAGAAGGGTTCGACATGGTTGTCAATCCGGTTCCTGGTGTCGAAGGTGGCGCAGGTTCCTCCGAAGCCATCTATGCCAGTTCTGGCGAAATTTATTTTGTTCCTTCCGCAGGTCAGAATGTAACGGGTGGTATGGAGTTCATGCGCTGTATGCTCTCCAAGGATAGCGCCAAGTACTTCGCCGAAAATGTCAGTTCGCTCATGCCTGTCACTGGCGGGACTGAGGGCGTGGAAATTAGCAGTGGCATGACTTCCGCATTGGCAGCCGTGGAAGCGGCAGGCGAAGAGATTTTTACCTACCGCTATGAATCCTGGTACACCGACCTCAGCTTTGAGACCCGTGACCGCATGGGCGATCTGCTGACCAGCCGCATCTCACCCGAAGAATTTGTCGAAGCGGTGCAAGCCAAGGCCGACGCAATCAAGGCCGACGACAACATCGTGAAATACACACGCTCATAACACCGTGTGTTCATCGCAAATCCAAATCTTGCATTAGAACGCCTTGATTCTCGAGTGACTATCAGGTGACTCTGGTGCAGATTTAGGGCAGATAAGCTGATTGGCCTGTGCCATGCTGCGGCAGGCACAGGCCAGTTTTTTGTAATTTGTTCGCAAGGAGTTACACCCGTCATGTATCGTGACAAGTACCGGCTGATCGTGCCCTTTCTCGCACCATCGGTGCTGCTTTATGTGGTTTTCGTCTTTTATCCCTATCTTCAGGCCATGTACATTAGCCTGACGCGCTGGCGCGGTTTAAGCCGCAATCTAACCTTTATTGGGCTGGAGAACTTCCAGACCATGCTCAATGACAATTTGTTTTGGAATGCGCTGCGCCACAATGTCGCCTATCTGATCACAATCCCTTTGGTCACAATCTCCTTTGCCCTCTTTCTCGCCTTCTTGCTCACACAAGGGGTGCGTGGGGCGAAGTTCTACCGCGTGACCTTCTTCTTTCCCCAGGTCATGTCTGTGGTTGCCATCGGCGTGCTCTGGAGCTTTGTCTATCACCCGACAATGGGCATTCTCACCTCGGCAATGAAACTGTTGGGTGTTGAGCAACCCCCTGTTTGGCTGGGCAATCCAGATTATGCATTGACTGCGGTGGGAGCGGTTGTCGTGTGGCAAGCCGTGGGCTTCTATATGGTGCTCTTTATTGCGGGCATGGAATCGATCCCTAGCACCTACTATGAAGCGGCGACCATTGATGGAGCCAACCGTTGGCACCTCTTCTGGAGCATTACCCTGCCCTTGCTCTGGGACACGGTACGCACGGCGATGGTCTTCTTGGCAATTGGTGCGGTGGATATGTTTGCCATTGTCCAGACGATGACCCAGGGGGGGCCAAGTCGCGCCACGGATGTGTTGGCAACCTATCTATATGAACGTGCCTTTCTGCAAAGCGAATTCGGCTATGCCACTGCCATTGCAGTCTCCATGTTTCTCTTGGTATTAACGCTTTCGACCGTGCTGTTGCGCGTGACACAGCGCGAGAGTCTGGAATACTAATTATGGCGACAGACACAATTTCCAATCCTGTAGGCAATCCAGCAGGCCGGCCAGCCAGCCGACGCTCCACAACCACGCCGGGAGCATTCTTTGGTCAGTTCTTAATTTATGCCGTCTTGGTTCTTTGGGCCGTAATCGTTATCTTCCCGATGCTCTGGCTGCTCTATACCTCGTTTAAAACTGACCAGGAAATCTTCTTTAGTCCGTGGTCTTTGCCCGCGGTGCTACAGTGGACGAACTTTCAGCGTGCATGGGTCAACGCGCATATTGGCGATTACTTTCTCAACAGCTTGATTGTGGTGATCCCGTCGATCTTCCTAACGCTACTCTTGTCATCGATGACTGCCTATGTGTTGGGGCGCTTTCCTTTTCCGCTCAACCGTTTCTTCTTCTATCTCTTTTTATCGGGAATGCTCTTTCCCATCTTCCTGGCGTTGGTACCTCTCTTCTTCCTGGTCAAAGATCTGGGGATGCTCAACACGTATCATGGCTTGATCTTGGTCTACACCGCCTACTCATTGCCCTTCAGTGTCTTCTTCCTCACGGGTTTCTTCAAGACGCTGCCTTCGGAATTGCACGAAGCGGGGATTATTGACGGGGCCAACCAATATCAGGTCTTCTTTCGCATTATGCTGCCGCTGGCACAGCCAGGGTTGATCAGCATTGGCATCTTTAACTTCTTGGGCATGTGGAATCAATACATTCTGCCGCTGGTGCTAATGTCAGACGCCGCACGCTACTTGCTGACCCAGGGCTTGGCCTACATGCTCTATCAGCAATATTATGGCTCCGATTGGAGCGGTCTCTTCGCCGCCGTAACCATTATTATGATCCCTACAGTCT
>JBBQIG010000349.1:0-6030 GCA_038324715.1 Anaerolineae bacterium
CCGATTGGTAGATCCTGAACAATATAGCTACCATTGACCGCAGTGGTTGTGGTACTGATCAGTTGATCACCACTATCCCGCACCTCAATCGTAACACCGCCCAATCCTGTCTCTCCAAGGTCAACGACCTGATTGCCATTGGCATCATTGAAGACAATGCCTTCGATTTGCCCATACGCCTGCGGCGGCTCGACGTACGGAGTGACCTCCACGGGGGCAACCTCCACCAGAGGCACAATCAGGGTATTGTCCGCACTCGCAAGCACTGTGTTGGAAAATGTGCCAGTCGTCAATCCAGTTTTGGCGGTAAAGGTGATGGTCACCGCACCCAAAGGTGCAATCTCCCAACTTCCCCAGTGGGGGCTGGCGTCACCGGCACTAGGCACGTGGTTTTCCGTATATACAGCACCGGAGCTACTCACATCCACCGTAGCCTGATAAGTGAAACCAGATGGCAAGCTATCGGTAATGCTCACACCGTCAGCCACCCCATCCCCCAGATTTTGGGCAACCAGGGTATAGGTCACATGCTGAGTTGCCGACACAGTCGAGGGTGTCACCTCTTTCGACAGAACAATCGCTGGCACCAGGATTGTGACATCTTCCATCGTGGTCGCCAAGGCATCAAACGGGGACGCCTGCACATTGGTCGAAGCAACCTCGATCATATTTTGATAACTGGCCGCGCCCGCGCTAGCGTCCACCTGTGCCACAAATTGTATCGAGAGCATACCATAAGCAGGAATGCTGAATTGCCCCCAAGCGGGTTGTTCGTCGCCCACAACCGGCATGTGCGATACCGTGGTTTGCGTGCCACCACTGATCCCGATCGTCTCACTATACAGTAGGCCCGCGGGCAGCGTGTCCGTCACCACCACGCCTTCCGCGGAAGTGGGAAGGGTGTTTTCAATCTCAATCACATAGACTGTGGTCGTGCCTGTCAAGCTCTGCGTGACGATTGGGGTGAGGGTATGCTTGCGTGCAACCACGCCACCTACGACCGTGGTAGCCGTGGCGGTGACAGGCTGTGGACGCAATTCAGCACTGTCCAAAGTGGCAAGATTGACCATCGTCCCGGCACTGGTCGGCAAGAGAACAAGTTCCACCATGCCTTCATCACCAGGAGCCAGATCTGCCAACTGCCAGACAACTTCGTTACCAATTTGCACCCAGCCCGTCGTCGCCATCACCACATACGTATTGCTGGGCAGCGTATCCGTCAGGCGCACATCGGTGGCAATGGCACTACCCCCATTGCCATAGTAGAGAGTGTAGGCAATTCCAGGGATAAGTGTCGTACCCACAGGAGCCGTAACCGAGCTATCCACTGTCACTGTTGTCTCATCCAACGCCACGATGCGAACAATCTGACCGTTGACACTTATATACTGCTCAATGGCTAACTGCCCGCTAGAGGCAACCGTGAGCAGGGTCGTATTCTCCGCTGCGCTCGTTAGAACTGTCGCCGGGAAAGCAACCACGTCAGGAGCTTGTTTGTCCAGCGTAAGCAGTGGGCTTGCATTGACTTGCGCATTCACCGAGGCGGCGCGCGTGGTGCTGTTACTGGCGCTAACACGCGCCTGGTTTGTCACAACCGTGGCACCATTAGGCAACAAATCATCAATACGCACTATGAACTGGAGCGTTTGGCTCTCGCCTGCTGGCACTGTGCCAAGGGCAAAGCGCACTTGATTTTGGCTCGCCGCATAGCTCCCGCCATCGCTATCTGCGACGTCGCTCAAACTGCTTTCATCCATGATCAGGCTATTGGGCAGGTAACTCGTATTGGCTGGGATGGGATCGACGATCACAACATTCTCAGCCGCGCCACCTCCTGAATTGACCAAGGTCAAGGTGTAGGTCATCAACTCCCCTGCTGCGAGTGATGAAGAGTAGCTTTTGGTTAATTGCAGATAAGGATTGGTGCTAAGTGCAAGTGTGACAATGTTACTTGTCACCAACGCGGTTTGGGTGCTGCTGACCGTGCCACTGTTATTGTAAGTGGTCACACCATCAGGCATACCGTTTGCGGCGACTTGCATGCGCAAGGTGACCTCAGATGAAGCGCCCACGGGCAAGTTGCCAATATTCAGAGTGAGGATGTCATTGCTCACCGGTTCCCCTGTGAGCGCCACGTTGTTCAACCGGGTACTTCCGGCTATATAGGTAAAGAAACTCTCTACCGGCAAAGGATCAGTCAGTGTGACGTTTGTGGCTGCACCGTTGCCGCTATTGAGTACAGTGAGGGTAAAGGTCACAATATCGCCAGGGATGAGCAGCGTGGAACTGGCACTCTTTGCCAAGCTAAGCAGAGCATGTTGGAGTGTGGTCGTTGCTGTGTCGCTGGTGGCTGCTGTCTGGTTACTTGCAATAGCCGCACTGTTTAGCAACGTGGTGACCGTTGAATCTAGCGACAGATCGACCATGACATTGATGAGAAGCGTACCGGATTGGCCTCCGGTGATTTGCCCAGAAGTGCTGGTCTCCGATGACCTCACAGCAAAAATGAGTTGCTGACCGGAGATGCTCGGTGTGACACCCACACCATTTAAGGTGGCACTCTGGAAGGTCAGACCGGCTGGCAGCGTATCAGTGACAACTGCACCCGTGGCATTCGTTCCGCCGATATTGGCAAAACGGATCGAGTAGCTAAGGGGCTCGCCCGCAACAATGGAAGCGGACGCAGCTTGTTTGTCAATAACTAGTTTAGCCCCTGACGCAGTACAAAAGGCAGAACGGCTTATGCTGGTTGTGCCGTCAAAATTTAGGCCCAGATCGTTCGTATTCGAAGCATGATCCGTGACTCCCTTAACAATCCATAACAGCCTGTATCCTGTGGGTAGTGACCCTGAAGGAGTGATAGAGACGGAACGTAGCGTATTGGTACTATTACCAGTTAAATTGGTTGAGTTCCCTGAGCCTAACAAGGTTGTGCCACCACCAACCGGATTATAGCTATACAATTCCACCTGGAAATAGGCTTGGGGCGCACCACTCTTGTTTGTGTATAGCGTTGTGGTGATGGGTCCCGTGAAACTAAAATCGGCACTTGAGGCCGGGTCAGAGTAGAAACGTGCAATTTCAACCGCCGTGCTACCGACACCGGTTTGAGATAGAGTCGATGCGCTGCCGCTCGTGGGCAGCGTAGTATTCGCAATGAGTCGGCTACCCGCCGTGCCCACATTTGTCGTTTGATTGCGGAAATAGAAATTGCTGCATGTTGGCGCAGCCATCGAGATGCCAACCACAGCCGTATCGGAGTTCACATCGGTCTCATTCGAATCGACCACCGCCGTATTGGTGGTTGGGTTGGAACCAGTAAAAGGACTGGATGCCTGCAAGGTCAAACTTACCGAGCCAGCGCCTCCAGCGTTCAGCGATCCAATGTTCCAGCTAACCGTACCACTGTTGTTCGCGCCGCCACCCGATGCTGAAACAAAGCTAAAGCCAGCAGGGATTGCATCCGTGACCACAACCCCAGTCGCCGGGGCATTGCCGACGTTTTGATAGTTGATCGTGTAGATCACTTGCCCGCCTGGGCTTACCTGAATCACGTTTGCGCTTTTGTGAATGGTCAAATTTGGCCGCGGCACATTGATATAGGTGGTTGCGCTGGCATTCGTCGGCGAGGTTTGTGGCGAATCAAGGGTGGCTGTATTAACCAAGGGAACATCCGCCCCATCAGGATAGGGCATGTCTACCGAAGCCACGAAGGAGACGGTGAAGGGACCATCCCCTGCAGACAGGTCTCCCACTTGCCAACTAATTGTGCGGGTACCAGAATCATAGCTACCGTTGTTCAAAGCGGATACAAGCGTCAAGCCTACCGGTATGACGTCGCTGATCACGGCTCCGCTCACCGCCACTGGTGAGTCATTGCCATAGGTCAGGGTGTAGGTGAGCACTTCGCCTGGATCTGCGCTTAGGCTGCTTACGCCCTTTGCTAGTGTGAGACGCGGCGCGCCCACGCCAATCTGCAACGGTTCAGCCTCCAAGAGTCCAGAGCTAGATGCGGCTATGGCTCGATTGGCATAGGTTCCTACCACCTGCGGCGTCGTCGCAGTGAAGGTCAAGGTTGCCGTGCTATGCGCAGGAATCGTGGCGGCGGGCGCAAAGTTCCACTGTAGTGGACCACTGGTGTCGATTGCAGGTGCAAGTGCGCCCAGTCCCGCCGCGTCTGTCGCCCCATAGATAAAGCCACTGGGCAAGGTATCTGTAAGGGTGGTAAGGGTCAACGCGGTCGCCAGCGTATTATGCACATCAATGGCGAATTGCACCTCTGTACCGGCAAGGGCTTCTGTCACATTGGCGCGCTTTTGCAGGTAGGGCGTGGGCAGCCCACAACTGTTTGCCACCTGCACCATGCTCATGCTGCCATCAACAGGCAGATTGGCATACCAATTTTCATCGGAAGGTGCCGACAAGAGACCGATCTCAGCAGGTGAGAGATAGGAAAATGTGCGGTTGGCCTTGCCATCGATGTTCAATCCAGCCACATCAACGGCCTGAACCCCAACCAGATAGGAGCCAGAAAGTAGCGTATTATTGTTCCAGGTGGCGCTCCAAGTCGTGAGCGTGCGTTTGCTGCCATTGGCGGCTAAAGTCCACTCGCCGCCATCGTTCGCAAGCCCATCGCCATTGGCATCAAAATAAGCATAGAAGTCCACAGCATTCACACTGCTACTGACTGCGCCATTGACCATGTCGAGCGTGTCTCTGATCGTGGCGCTCAGTGTGGCAGGCCCACAGCTAGTTGCCGTCAGCGTGCCCACCAGGGGCTGCTGGAGTGTCCCTCCATCCAGCGTCACATAATCACCAAAAGGGGCAGCGGCGCTAGGATTGGCGGTCCACTTATCCCCATAGGCACAATCCTTCTGAAAAGGATTATTAAGACTATTTGCCGTGCAAAAGAGCATCGCAAACGCGCTGTTTTCGCTCACCTGTGGCCCACCTACCAGGCTGGCATCCACCAACTCCAACGGAATCTGATAGTCCACAAAGTATTCGTTACAGCTATCGTTGACATTGGCCTTCGACACCAAGCGTGACCGAGTGGTGCCGTAGTCCCATGTTGTCTCGGCTGCGCCCTTGGGCCAACTTGTTTGGGGGGTAAGGCTGTTCTGAAAATTAAGGATGCGACTGCTGGCTGCGTCAATAAGGCCGGTGGGGTTATGAGTTAAGAGATGAACGTTTGGGTCGTTCAGATAATCCAGAGATTGGTTGGTTGGAATATTGCCCCAAATGCCTACCAGTTGATCAATGGCACTGGCAGGACTCCCAGACGAGCCATTGAGATGGGAGGCTAGATCGCGGAAGCCATTGCCGTCCATGTCAAAAAAGACCGTCCACAAGGCAGAACTCCAGGGGTCGGATGTACTAAAGTTTCCTGCCGAAGGGCCTGTGGCGTAGGTGTTGGCAATCTGTTCCACACGCCAGCGAAACATGAGGGTGTTTGTCGCTGCGTCATAATAGTGATAAATGCTGGGCAAATCTTGATCGCTGCAGGATGATGAGATGTTGACGTAATTTTGGGGCGCTGTGCCGCCATTAGAGGGGTCTTGGGTACGTGGATCGTTGATGCTGTACCCAAAGCGTGTATAGGGTTGCCAATCACCGCAGTTGTCACCACAAGCCTTGGGGTCGGCTGGCTCGCTGGGCCAAGCTGCCGGGGCAAAATGAACCGCAGCCCCTACACCATTATCCCAAAGCGGTGGGAATGGATGTGCCCAACTGCTCTTGGGCCAAAAGAGACTGCAAAGTGTTGCGACCATGAGCAAGAGCATACTTGCCCAGCCATAAGAATTGAATGGCTTGGAGAACATCAATTTCTTCACCTACTCACTCCCTCTACGATAAGGCGGCTTTGGAATTTTTATGTATAGTTAAGTTAATTATCACAAGGGTCACAGGGCGGCTATTTTTGGCTGAAATTTTGAAAATGTTGAGCAACAGCAACCGGCGGCCCTCGAGAATATAGCTTGCCCATGTTTAGTATAGAGCACGCAACCGCTCGGTTCCCACCCGATTGGC
>JBBQIG010000350.1:0-6027 GCA_038324715.1 Anaerolineae bacterium
ATTTGGATGGCGCAGGCGCATTGCCTCGCGCCCACCACCGACAAAATGGCGCGCCAAGACCACATCTTGGGCGACGTGCCCTCGCAGCACCTTCAAGGCAACAGGACGCTCATACAGTGTATCCACCGCATGATAAACTAGACCAATTTCGCCATATCCAATCTCAGCCACCAGCCGGTAAGGGCCGATCTGCGCGGGTGCGGAATTCATGGTTTACTCAACTTCTAACCGTGAGGTTCTATTCGTGGTGGTTCAGTGGTAGATGCACTGTTCAGAAATAGGCTCACTCGTCGCAACAGGCTAGCAGCAAGCCGAGTGCCTATGAACAACTCTATTGTAAGCCCCTAATCGTATCGGAGCAACCATTGAATAGGAGGATCAAGGAGTTTTGCAACAAAATATCAACAAAACAGAAGACGCAATTGCCACACCTTTTGCACCCTCTGGAGAAAGCTTCTACAATAGCACCCAAAGTATAGAGCAAACCAGGCAAAACTTTGATAAAAAAAGACATATTTTTTCAAGATTTGAACAAGTACGCCAATACAAGCTAATTGGCTCAATAGGCAGAACTATATTCAGACCTATGGGCATTATCATCAATCATTATTATCATGAATATTGTCTCCACGGGAGCAATCACTTGACCAAAAATAAACGCACCAAAGAGCCACTACGTTGGACAGGTATTCTCTTCGCCTTCGCCGCCAATCTTCTTCTTGTCACTGGGGCAGATGCACTCTCTTCACCAACGGGTACCACATCCTTGGCGACCGTCTTTGCCCCCTTAGTTGCCGGAGCCGCCACAGCGCTCTATACACGCCAGCGCGGAGGTCTGCATGCGCTAGTGGGCGCAGCTATCGCAATGCCTGTGCTAGCCGTAGTTGTCTTTCCAACAGCGTGGCCGCTTGCCATCTTCGCCACCCTCTTCTGCATCATGGGCGCGGCAGTCACCGAACTTGGATTGCGCGGCCCCAATAGCTCCCGCAAGTGACCCTCGCAATCAAAGAGAATGAGGACACCCTGATGATCTCCACAGCACGCAAGCCGTGGCTCGCGGACACAACCAGATTACACTGGGCGTGCGCTTACAGCTACCCGAAAATACCCTCTTTTATACTAAGCTAGGCTATCATATAGCCAGCTATGATTCACATCCAGGCTTTAGCCAGCCGACCTACATGAACATGGTAAAGAAGCTAGATATCTAGCTCTCATCCTGGGTTGGAATGGATAGAAGAATGTTCACTCACACCAGAATGAGCCATGCCCTGCATCATAGCAATTTTGTCAACAGCGATTTATTAAATGAATCACTCAACCGCACAATAAGAAGTCACATAAGAAAGGAAATTACCTCTTATGGCTACCCAAACTTGGAAGCAATCCCCAGCCCTAGAGATCGATCCTGCCAAGAAGTACAAGGCTACAATCGAAACCACACGAGGGAACATCGTTATTGGCCTTGCCCCCGAGCATGCGCCAAAGACAGTCAATAACTTTGTATTTCTCGTACGCCAGGGCTTCTACGATGGCCTCATCTTTCATCGCGTCATCAACAATTTCATGATCCAAGGTGGAGACCCAACAGGCACAGGGCGCGGCGACCCAGGCTATAAATTTGAAGACGAGACACGCGGCAATCCACTCACACATGAGACTGGCGTGATTTCAATGGCAAATTCAGGCCCGAATACCAATGGCAGCCAGTTCTTCATCACCCACTCGCCTCAGCCCCACTTGAATGGAAAACATACCGTCTTTGGCAAAGTTGTTGAAGGCCAAGATGTCGTTGATGCCATTCGCCAAGGCGACAAGATGGACAAGGTAACAATCGAAGAGTCATAGGGGCTGCTTCGTATGTTGTAAAGCAGACAGCAGAGCAGACAGTAAAGTAGATATTTTAGCTTCCCGTTGCTGGGAGGATCAACCCCCAGCAACGGGAAGCTGACAGTCGTAAGGTCTGCCAACCTGATCACCAGGCATCTCTCCTTCAACCTCTACCGGTAGGCGTCAACCCACGCTATCCCCCACATGTTGGGGGCAGCAGCGGTAAATGCCGCCGGGGCAATAATTATAAACGGACTTGGCTCCTGCGTGGACTGAGTGGGTAAGGTCACATCCATCCAATAAGGAGAATCAGGCATAAGGATAGCTTCTGGGCTGTGGGCCATTTGCATGCTCTGCGTCACCGTCTGACTCGTTGAGTTCACGCTAACATGTACCACGCGGTCTGCCCATCTCAAGCTAAACTGTTCCAGCACGTTCAGGTGTAGCAGGAAAACAATAGGGCGAGGTGCTGGTTTGCCCCACCACGTGATGCTTGCATGACCAATACCCGATGCACTCTCAACGGCAACAACAATGGTGTCGGCTTCTTGCCTGATCGCAACAACGTTATCATTACGATTGACCGCAATACTATACCCCACATCGCCCACCTGCCCGTGACTGCAAGCCGACAGCAACAATACAATACCACCCACAACAATCTCTCTGCGTGACCAACATCGCATCTCCGCCACCTCCTTCCTGAGTCCATTTTCTAGCCACACATCTGTCTTATCCAGAACTGTCCTTATCCAGAAAATCATTATCTGTCTTACTATTACGCAGTTGGTTGCCAGATTGATAGCCCATAAAGGAACTCCCAATGAGCCAAGAGAGTGTAAGTCCAACAAACAAACAATTAGATCAATATCTAAACGATAACCTAGATCGCTATATAGATGAAACCATTCGTCTTTGCGCCCAGCCCAGCGTCTCTGCCACAGGCTATGGCGTGCGCGAATGCACCGTGCTTGTGGCAGAAATGATTGCCGCACGCGGCTTCGATGTGCAAACCTACGAAACAGCAGGTCAGCCCGTCGTCGTCGGTCGCGCCAAGGGGACTTCTGACCGCACCTTTCTCTTTTACAATCACTATGACGTGCAACCCCCAGAGCCGCTAGAGCTATGGACCACGCCCCCCTTCACCCCCACGGTACGAGATGGCAAAATTTTCGCCCGCGGCGTGGCAGATGATAAAGGCGAGATAGTGGCACGACTGGCGGCAATCGACGCCGTGCGTGCGGCTCACGGTGGCGAGCTACCCTGCAACATGGTCTTTGTAGTCGAAGGCGAAGAGGAAGTTTCCAGCCCCAATATCGCCAAATTTGTACAAGATCATCTAGACCTACTTGCAGCCGATGGTGCGCTTTGGGAAGGTGGTGGCGTTGACCATGAAGACCGCCCTGGTTCTGTCCTCGGTTTCCGCGGCATCATCGCCGTAGAACTCTCCGTGCAAACCATGAGCCGCGATGCCCACTCGGGTGCAGGACATATTCTCCCCAGTGCGGCATGGCGTATTGTGCGCGCATTGACCCGCCTCAAGGGTGAGAACGAGCGCATCCTAATCCCCGGCTTCTACGATCGCGTGATCCCGCCCAGTGCCGCCGACCTCGCTCTCATCGAGGCGCAAGTCGATAGCGAACCCTTCATGCGCCAGACCTATGGCGTGAAGAATTTTGTCGCCAATCGCCACGGCAAGGAGCTACTCACCTCTGTCTTCGAACCGACCTGCAATATCCAAGGCATCGAAACAGGTTATCAAGGCTCGGGAACCAAAACGGTCATCCCCGCCAAAGCCACAGTCAAGCTAGACTTCCGCCTGGTACCAGACCAAAATCCCGAAGAGATTCTGGAACTCCTGCGCAAGCATCTGGACGCCGAAGGCTTTGAGGATGTGGAAATCAAGTTTCACGGCATGATGTGGCCCTTCAAAGCATCCGATGATGACCCATTGGTCAAGCTAACCCAAACCACTGCCGCCGAAGTCTATGGCGTAGAGCCACGCCCACTCGTTCCCCTGGGAGGTGGCAGCAGCCCAGCCTATGCCTTTTCCGGCCCACTTGGGGGCATTCCAGTTGTTCATGCGGGCGTTGGCTATCCAAACGCCAATGGTCACGCACCCGACGAAAATATGCGGATCAATGACTTTCTCAACGGCGCACGCCACATCGCGCGCTTGCTCGACGTCTTTGCCGAGCTATAAGAGCTATAAAAGTAAGCGCCTTGCCCATCTGGTCACGAAGTGGTAGATTTGGCGTGGATACCGATAGTTTCAAAGAGCGTCCTGGTTACCGCATCGTGCTTTTCAATGCATCTGCGGGCATGGCAGATCTTTTCAGCCCCGTGCCCGCAGATGTAGAAATAGTCGCAAGCGCAATCGATTGGCATAGAGAACAAGATTAGTGGTTCTTTCGCTAAATCTAGGAGATAAGCTGTAGGGGCGGTGCCCCCGTGCCCGCCCGCTTTCCAGGCGGTAAGCCACTGGGGGCCTACCCTACCGTATAGCTTGCGAACTTGGCGAAAGAACCAATTAGCGACTTGCACGGGAATTAGCATCAGATAGATGCACATCCCTCCATTGCAGCATGCATGATACGGGGGCACTTTAGATCACCATTTAACGTAGTGGGCAGGAATTTCCACTTTGGCAACCAATACGCGTAAACCTTCTCCGACCACTTCAGACGCGGCATGGGCTTCACTGAGCAAAATGCGCCGCCGTCTTTGGAAGTTTCTACAGCGCGAAAATCTAAACCAACTGCTGCTGCTCACAACCGTGATCATCCTCATCAGCACAACCTCCATCAGTATGGTCGAGCCGGAGATGAGCCTTGTCAACGGCCTCTGGTGGAGCATTGTCACCATGACCACGGTCGGTTACGGTGACATCTCGCCCCATTCCTTGGGCGGGCGCATCATCGCCGCGCTGATGATGTTCTTTGGCATTGGTCTACTGGGAATGTTTTCAGCGACAGTGGCGAGTGTACTTGTAAGTCATAAATTGCAGGAGGAACGCGGTTTGACCAGCAATCGTTATCATAATCATATCATCCTGTGTGAGTGGAACCATCGCACGAAAGAAATAGTGAACGATCTGCGCGCCGACGGCAAGACGGCACTTCAACCGCTTGTGCTGATTGCCGATATTCCCACCAAACCCATAGATGATGACAACTTTCATTTTATTGCAGGTAATGTGACCGATGAAACCTTGCAGCGTGCCAACATCGCCCAGGCCCAAACCGTGATCATTCTAGGCGACGACCGCCTTGAACCCACGGCGCGTGATGCCAAAGTCGTACTAGCGACCCTCACCGTCGAGAGCATCAACCGTGATGTCTACACAATTGTGGAGCTAGTTAGCGATGCCAATGTACGTCACTGTGAGCGCGCCAGTGCCAACGAAATCATCGTCAACAACCACGTCACCAGTGGCCTACTGGCTCGTGCTGTCTTGGATCACGGCATTACCAAAGTCATCAGCGAGTGGCTCAGTGTCGATCATGGCAATGAACTCTATAAAATCCATGTCCCGACACCGATGGTAAACCGCTCATTTGTGGAAGCGCTAACCTTGATGAAGCAACAGCATGGCTGCATAGTCCTTGGTATACAGAGCGGTATACAAAGCAACGGAAACAATAATGGAAACAATGAGGTACTCTCCAATCCACCTACAGATTACATCGTAGGCAAGGATGATCAGTTAATTGTTGTCTGTGCGGAGCGTCCGAATATCGTATGAGCAGATCATCTTCAAATTCCTGGAATGATAGCCCAAGTGGTCTTACCCAGGAGCGCATTTATACAGTGGTGCGCCAAATCCCAGCGGGTCAAGTCTCTACCTATGGCGACATTGCCGCCATTGTCGGCGATTGCACCGCCCGCATGGTGGGTTACGCCATGGCGGCAGTCACCTCCACGAGCGATGTCCCCTGGCATCGTGTCATCAATGCCCAAGGCAGAATCAGCCCGCGCGGTGATGGTGGCGGCGAAGAGATGCAGCGCTTACGCTTGGTAGATGAAGGGATTCTATTTAATAATGATGGCAAGGTCATTGATCTAAAACGAGTACGCTGGTTAGGGCCGTCAACGGAATGGAAATTGGCCAACGGCTTTAACCCTTCGCCTACGTGGCGGGAGAAATAAAATCTAATGGACACGCTCTCTGGATCTACAGTTGAAATCCTCTTGAGT
>JBBQIG010000351.1:0-6008 GCA_038324715.1 Anaerolineae bacterium
TTGCTGCCGCAGGGAGTTTACGCTGGTATCGCGACACGTTGGCTCCTGGTCTCTCCTATGACGAACTATTAGCCCCCACCGCCGCCATTGCCCCTGGCAGCGAAGGATTGCTCTTTTTGCCCTATCTCACCGGCGAGCGCACGCCCCACCCCGATCCACTGGCACGCGGGGCCTTTGTGGGGCTGACACTACGCCATAGTCAGCCACACCTGACGCGCGCGCTGTTGGAGGGCGTGGCGTTCGGCCTGCGCGATAGCTTTAAATTGATTCAGGAGAGTGGACTGAAGCAGATTCAACAGGTTCGAATATCGGGGGGTGGCGCGCGCAGTGCGATTTGGCGACAGATTTTGGCTGATGTGTTAGGAACGGAACTGGTTACAGTGAATACCACGGAAGGGGCTGCTTTTGGTGCGGCGCTGTTGGCTGGTGTGGGCGCGGGAATATGGAGTGATGTAGACAGCGCCTGTGACAGTGCTATCCAAATAACGGGCAGAACAGTCCCTCAATCGGCGGCAGTAGCGCAATATGAAGAGATCTACCGCATCTATACCACGCTCTATCCAGCCCTCAAAGCAAGCTTTGCCCAATTATCTACGCTGTAGGCAGAGAATAATTTTCTGTATAATCCGGTAAGCTTCAACTTACACTGTTTTCTTGAGTGAAAATCGTGTTTACCCCATGTCTGCGTGACACAGCTTTTGGCAGAGTAGTTTCGAGTAGTTTTTGCGAGTATCTTTGCATGTAGATTCGTGTTACATTGACAGAGGTAAATTTAGAAGATTACACGTCTGTATCGGTCCTTCACGCTTGTGCCGTTATTTGTGGAATCAGCAATTTCTTGACCTTCATAGAGAAGCAGGGGGTCTTTGCAATTATTGCCACTGCCAATCCAGTCTACACAAGTAATCAATCTACCGACGCCATTGCGCTTGAGAGCGACCCGTATAGATGAACATTCAGGCACCTGCACTGCTGTTGTTAATTGCATGACTGCCGATCCTGTTACTGCCGATAATGCAGTAGATAACCCCGATATGACTACTGATAACCCAACTTCTGATACCCCTATTGACTACCATGTTCTGTTGACCAATTCCCAGGTCTTGGCGAGCCGTATTGCTGCCATCCAAGAGATTGCCATCACTATCAATTGCTCCTTGCCGTTGAAAGATATTTTGGCGTTGGTTGGAGAACAGGTCAAGTTGATCCTTTATTTTGACTTTTGCAGCGTCTATTTAAGAGATGAGGAAGGCACAACAGAGGAGATCGTGCTCACCAATCCCTCTGGCTATGACAGAGGTGTTGCAGATACGCCTGCGATTCTGCACGCTATCGATTCGGGTGAGTCACAATTGATTTTCGATAGCTGGACGAGCAATCCCGATGCCCCGTTTCGTTCACAAATGATTGTCCCCTTTGTCAGCGAGGACGAAATTCTGGGGACGATCAATTTTATGTTGCGCATTGACAATGGCTACACCCAGAATGATATGCGCATTGCCTATCTATTGGCGCTACAACTCACCACCGCCATTCGTAACGTTCAACGTTTTACCGAGGTACAGCGTCTGAACGCACAACTCGAAGAGACGCTAAGCAATCTACGCAAGCTCCAAGTTTTGCAAGACAACCTCTCGCACATGATTGTGCATGACTTGCGTATGCCGTTGACCTTGATTTCACTCAATCTGGACATGATCGCCCTGCGTGCTCACAAAGGCTCCTTTGATCGGCAATTTTTCGGCAACATTGAACATGCACGGAATGCCACGCAACAACTCGTCTCCATGATGGAAGATTTGCTAAAGATTAACAAGTTGGAGGTCAGTGAACTCAAGCCCCTCCTCAAAAGAAGCTCGATTACATCCCTGATCAAAAATCGTCTGGATGGCTATCAGTTGCAAGCAAGACAAGAGGACAAATCTTTGCTTGTTCATATGGCTGACAATTTGCCCTTTGTGATGATGGACGTGGAGTTGATCGGGCGCGTCTTGGATAATCTAGTAAGTAATGCGTTCAAGTATACCGCAGCGGGTGGCTCCGTCTCTATCGGTGCTTCGGTAGAAGACGAACTGTTGAGTGTCTACGTGTGTGATGATGGGCCGGGCATTGCTGCCGAACACCATGAGCGAATTTTTGAGAAGTTTGGGCAGGTACAAGATCCACAAGAAGAGTTCACCCGTCCCGGCACAGGGTTAGGCTTAACCTTTTGTCACTTGGCTGTGCAAGTTCATAGGGGGAAAATTTGGGTAGAGTCCACTGTCGGAGAAGGAAGCTGCTTCCGCTTTACACTACCCCTGCGCTGAACCTCCTGTGCGGAATACCTGTGTAAGATAAAGAGAGTGGGTGCAGCGTAACGCAACCATCTTGCCATTTTAGCCCCCAACACTCCACCTTGATTACTGCCACATTTACTGGCCTAAATTATTAACCTAAATCATTAGAATTGTGCAAAGTGTTGGGAGCCTATTTGTCCTGCGGAATTATTCTGCTGCCTGGATTGCCCACAGTTGTCGAGTCAATTGACCATGACCAATGTGTTGGGTGAGGTGATCCAGCGCATGGACGGCATCTTGCCGTGCGATAAAGGTGGTAGTGGCGCGTTTGGGATGGGCGCGACTTGTACTCAGATTCGTTGAATCTACACTTGCCAAAAATTGATGCACAAAGTCCTGTGTGCGCTTGGCACGAGCCAGCAGATAACCCACATCGTGGTTGGCTGGGCCAAACTCTTCAGATCCCTCATCACCCTCCACCTCGCTCCATTCACAACGCCCCATTGCATACTCGGCGCGCCGCAGCAGATAAACTGTGGAGGAGAGTGCATGGGCGACAACAAAGCCTACGGAACTGCTTGGCCCTTGCCACGGGCTTTGCTCAAAGGGTTTCCATAGCAATGCCTCGTTGGGCAGATCCGTCAGTAATTTTTCCAAGTCCTGAAAGGCATTGTCAAAGAGCCGCTTATAGACAGCACTCTCTGAGGTATCTATCACCGCATCGGCTTGCGGGGAAGTAGCAGTTGTCATTAGCATGTGCTCCAAATTGAGATGATTTGAAAGAAAAAGAGTGTTTATTCGCCTTGTCCCAAGGAATAACCAGGTTCGCCATCAAAGGTGTAGAGATGTTCTGTTTTGATCACCTCTAGCCCAGCCCCATCCAGCCGTGCCAACAGATCCAGGATATTGGCAAAGGCAATAGGCCCGTTGTCACTGCTGTAACGACAGCGCCAATGGTCGGTGCAGAAGGTTTCGGGCAACCCTTCGGGATAGACCTTGACCCCACGGTTGGAGAGCATCGTCATGGTCAAGCCATCAGCCCCCAATGCTCTCAACTGCTCGCCCAGCACATTTGGATTGCGGTTCGCCTTATCCCACTCCAGAAAGACATCGACCCCCACCAATTCCTTTTTCTGATTGGGAAAGCTGCGGCGCTTGACACGGATGGGGTGATTCTGATAGCTCGCCGCTTCCATGTGATCAGGCTTGCTGCCTAGACGAGCAATGACGGCATCGGTAAATGCTTCGGTACTCGCCTGGTTCTCTGATAGACCCACGCGATAGATATCGGCGGTGTGAACCCCATCTTCCAGCGCACAGAGCCACGCATTTTTGATGGTTTCGGCATAGCTCCCCAAACCCAGATGCACCAGCATCTGAATTGCCCCATTGAGCAAACCCGAAGGATTCGCCACACCGCGTCCGGCAATGTCGGGTGCCGAGCCATGAACGGCCTCGAACATGGCCGCGTCTTCACCAATATTGGCGGAGCCTGCCAAGCCAATCGAACCGGAGACCTGGGCGGCAATGTCCGACAGAATATCGCCATAGAGGTTAAGGGTTACGACCACATCAAGCATCTCTGGCATGGCGGCAACGCGCGCTGCACCGATGTCAATAATTTGATGCTCACTGCGGATATCGGGATATTCGGCGGCAATTTCATTAAAAATTCTATGGAAAAGTCCGTCAGACAACTTCATGATGTTGTCTTTGGTCATACAAGTAACCTTGCGGCGTCCATAGGCCCGTGCATATTCAAAGGTATAGCGAATAATATTTTCGGTGCCGGGGCGGGTGACAATCTTAAGAACCTGTGTCACCTCTTGGGTCTGTCGATGCTCAATACCCGCATAGAGATCTTCTTCATTCTCGCGAATGATCACCATGTTGATGCCAGGATAGAGCGAGGGTACATGGGGTGTATACGACTTGCATTCGCGCACGTTGGCAAAGAGTCCCATCGACTTGCGGATGGTGACATTGATGCTCTGATAGCCTTTGCCTTGGGGCGTAGTAATAGGGCCTTTGAGCAAGACGCGGTTGGCACGGATGGTATCCCAAGCCGATTGGGGGATGCCGGTCAATGTACCCTTGAGATAGACGGCCTCGCCAATCTCGATGACATCATACTCCAGCGGCACATGGGCAGCTTTTAGAATCTGTAGCGTCGCCTCCATGATTTCAGGGCCAATACCATCGCCATAGGCCACAGCCACACGCTGATTAGTTGTCATTCTCGGTTTTCCTTCTGCCTGTTGGCAACGTTGGAAAAGGTTTCCAGCGAAAATTTCACATTGGCCCTATTATAACGCAGCCACAGAGTTGGCTTGATCTCATTCACGGCTGTGGCGCGCTTACCGGCTTGCAATTGGTCTCATGGCTGACTCACCACTTTGAAGTTGTCACTGCGCCAGTGCCCCGGCCAGTCTAGGTCTTGGTCTTTTTCTGGCTCTCTACATTGTGAAAATTTACACGGCAAAAATGCTCGTTGCACAGGCTATGTTCTCGTTGCACAGGCTATATTTACGTGATATAGTCAGCAACCGATTGAAGCTGATAACAGTTGAATAGAGAAAATTATTTATGGCTCTGTCCCGACGACATGGAATCTATGAGTTTGTTGACAAGTATCTGCGGGCGTAAGGCCGTAGGTTTTCTTTTGCCACAAAATGGTGCTTGTTAGATCGTGGATGGCATTTGAAGCGTGCTGGCGGTGCTAAACGAGATTGGTGCAGGGTGGGCGTCCTTGAGAGCAGGCTAAGATGACCGATATTTTTTATCAGGCCCATCGGGGCAGCACAGAGGAGGCACCTGAAAACACGTTGGCGGCTTTCCGCCATGCTTGGCGCTTTCCCGGTGCAGTGCCGGAAACTGATGTGCGTACAACGCGCGATGGTGTGCTGATCTGTTTGCATGATGCAACATTGGCCCGCACCACCAATGCGCCAGCCGGGCTGCGGGAGCAGCCAGTGGCCGAGTTGAGTTGGGCTGAGGTGCAGCAATGGGAGGCGCGCAACGGTTTTGGGGCTGAATTTGCAGACCAAGGGGTACCGGCACTCAATGATCTCTTGGCTGAGATGGTGCGCAGTGATGAGCGTAAGCTCTATCTGGAGCTGAAGGATGTGAGACTGGAGCGGCTGCGCTCGGTAGTAGACGACTACGGTATCGCCGAACGTCTCCTTTTTGTGGCGGCTAGTCCGCAAGTGCTGATGGCGGCACAAACGCACTTTCCCGGCGCACCGACGATGGCCTGGCTCGGCGGCAATGCGGCGCAGATTCAGCAGAATTTTGAGCGGCTGGCACAGACGAACTTTGCCGGGATCAGCCACTTGCAGTTGCATTTGCGAGTACAGACGCTAAAACCGGTGCTTACATGGGAACTAGATGACCAATTTCTTAGCTATGCTGCCGAGCGGCTGCGGCAGGTGGGCGCAGTCTTGCAGTTGCGCCCCTTTGCGTTGGAAGCGACAGCAATGGCCCATTTGCTGGCACTGGGCGTGCGCTGGTATGTGACCGATGCGCCAGAGCAATTCAGTAAGCTTCTCGCCACCGCTGTAGCACAGAAATGAATGTAGAACAGAAGTAAATGAAGTAAGATGACAGATCTGTCTGTTCACCGGCTTCTACTAGGCCAGTCACAGCTATCAGGCGATGCGTGGTTCTGTCTCAGCGCCAGATGAGTGACAATTCAGTCTGCGGATCAAAGAACTGGACACGCTCAGGACTGAT
>JBBQIG010000352.1:0-5991 GCA_038324715.1 Anaerolineae bacterium
GTGGCGACCAATCTTGTTGCATGGACGGTGGTGCAGCGACGGTTGGGGCGATGGCTGGATTCAGGTAGACGAGTGGCATCTACTTGAATAGCTTCAAGCAGTAACACGCATCCTTGTGGCTAGGGCGTGGGGCTGGGCAGAGCAGTCGCCGTTGTAATCGTCGTAGTCGTAATCGAAGAAGTGGTAGACATCTCCCCAACCGCTGGTATGGTCAAAGTTAGTGTGACACGCATTGGATCAAATTCATAGATCAGCACAAAAGCGATTGCAACAGCGGCAACGACCGCAGCGACCTGGAACCAAGGGGCTGCGCGGTTTTCATGCGGGTCGGGTTCTCCTGCCGTCATGGCAATGAGACACATGACTGTGATGATAAAGAATCCCATCATGGCAAGGAACGGAATGGTGATAAATCCCATCCAGTTAATCCAGGGGGTGAGGCAGGGTATGCCGGATTGACATGCAAGGGGTGCTGCAAAGATGTTGGTTTTCTCCAGCAGATAGTGGTAGGTGGAGAATCCCTGACCCAACAGCGAGAGAGGCAGAACGTAATAAGGCAGGTTGATGTCTTGTCGCAATAGGCCCACGGCAAGGATTACCACCAACGGGTACATGAGGATGCGTTGATACCAGCAGAGGTTGCAGGGCAGATAGTGACGCACTTCGCTGAAATAGAGACTGCCCAGCGTGGCGGTTAGCGCCGCGGCTAAAGCAATGTAAAGGGTGGAATGATAGAAAAAATCAGTGTAGCTAAACTGGTTCTTCATATTTTAAATTCCTTGCACAAACAAGATAGCCGTAGTTGGCTAATGGGGACGCATCATCAAAGGGCGCATAGCGCATATAAGGCGCATTAAGTAAGTTCGGCTGCATCGGGGGGAAACGCAACTGCGCGCTCTGGCGATTTACTGGTGTCGGGAAGAAAGCCATGCGCTCGCGAGACAATATAGAGTGGGCGTTGTTTTACTTCGTCATAGATGCGCCCTAGATATTCGCCTATGATTCCCAGGAAAATTAACTGTACTCCACCAAGAAAGAGAACGCTCACCAACGTTGTCGCTTGGCCCAAGAAGAAGTTGGAGCCGGATAAACGTAGGACAATGGTGATCAAGATAGCCAACAGACTAATCGTTGCCAGGGCAAAGCCTACGTAGGTTGATAGTTGCAGGGGAACATGGCTAAAGCTTGTGATGGCAGAGGTTGCCAGCCGCAACATTTTGTGTAGAGGATATTTGGTTTCCCCCGCAAAACGTTCAGCCCGTTCATATTCGATTCCAATTTGGCGGAAGCCTACCCAACTGCTTAGCCCGCGCATAAAGCGATGTTGCTCGCGTAATTGGCGCATAGTGAGCACGACGCGCCGATCCATCAGACGAAAGTCGCCAGCATCGAGAGGGATGTCAACGTCGGTGATGCGCTGTAGGAGCCGGTAGAAGATGCTCGCTGTCAGGAGCTTGAATTTGGTTTCTCCTTGGCGCGATGCACGAACGGCATAGACTACTTCATAGCCTTCGCGCCACTTTTCGATCATGCGTAGTACAACCTCTGGTGGGTCTTGGAGGTCGGCATCCATCACAATTACTGCGTCCCCTTCGGCAAAATCAGCGCCGGCAGTAATCGCAATTTGATGGCTAAAATTGCGGCTGAATTGCAGCACCTTGACGCGCGGGTCTTGTCTGTGGAGATCAATCAGCATGGAAAGCGAACGATCGCGCGAGCCATCGTCCACACAAATTAGTTCCCACGTGGCGTTGGTGCTCTCCATCATGCTGACCACGCGACGGTAAAGTTCTGGAATGACCTCTTCTTCGTTCCAAATTGGAACAACAACGGAGAGGGTTGGGCGTGTTGGTGTGGCATCATTGCTCATGTTGTTGCTCATGGTCGTTATCGTAATCTAAAGGGCGACACCGGTCAAAATGACTTTTGGCGCAACGGATCAATCACCTTCTGCGTAAAGGTTCACAGAGGAGGTATTTGAGTGGTTTTGGAGATCAGGTCGAAAGAAAACTAGATTGACGCGCAGATGGCTACCTGCTAGACTGTCGCACACTTTGGGCTAGGCGTACTTTGAACCAAAAGGTGGTGCCGTTCGTTCTACTGATAGTCTTGGCATCTTGGTAATATCTTTAGGGCTACAGACGAGCATGGCTACAGACAGTAGGATCTAGGCAGCATTAGTATCGCTGTAAAGTCTATAGTGCATATGCAAATCGACTACATAAGGAAGCGTTTATGGTTTTTGAGCCACCCGTGACACCCAATGTACACCCAAAGCCGCGTCTCTCTGCCGACTTGGCGGGTAGCACGCCAGTTTTTGCGCGCAATGTGGGCGCTACCTTGGTGACAAGTGCAGAGATGAATGATTTTCGCCAGCAGCAGTTAATCTTCAGCCAGATCGACCAGCCTGGTCGTACCCATGTCTATCGGGCTGATTGTCGGGCAGGGGAGCGATTGCGGGTGCAACTCTTGACGCCGGTATTGCCTGGTGGCGGGGCTGTGACTCCAGCGATTGCAGTGATTGCCCAAAGCCTACCCTATGATGCGGAAGCGGTGAAGTTGCCTTTTAGTCTGCCTGCGGGGTATAGCGCTGTGGTTGCGCCACCCCCTAAAACTTTGCTTGCGCCTGTGAGCGATGCACTCACGCGTGTGAGTTATTATCCAGGCCCGGTGATTGATACACGGACACTGGTCGGCGGGCGTTGTTATATTGCTGTGTGGAGTCCCCACAACCAGATGGGCAAATATGCGCTGCATGTGGGGCATTCCTGGCCCTGGTCGTGGCGTTATTGGCTGGGGGTTCCCCGCTACTGGTGGCAGATCCGTGGCTGGTTTGGCATGAGCCGATTGGCTGCGTATGTGGCGGCTGGGGGATTGCTGCTGTTGGCTTTGTTGGTGCGCACGTTGTTGCGTCGCACTCGTCGTCCCGCAATGCGGCGCGCCGGTGACACGGGCATCAACCCTGTGGGTGAATCTCTGGGTGAATCTGTGCGCGATTTCGTGGGCGATTCAGCTACCCTATATAGGGATGCCAGTGTGGATGATGGTACGCATACGGGTGCTAGTACGGGTGAAGGTATAGCTGCACCTGATATTGAGAGTGGTCCAACATAAATATAGGGGCTACTATGATGAACTATCGCTGTTATGTATCTTGGTGATGGTATCGCTGTGATGTATTGAAATATAGTGATGATATGAAGCGACTTGGTTCGCTAGGAGATCAATAAATCGTGCGGATTATTCTTTATTTAGGTAAAGGTGGCGTGGGTAAGACCACTGTCGCCGCAGCTACGGCTTTACGTAGTGCTCAACTGGGCTATCGGACATTGGTGGTAAGCACTGATATTGCCCATAGTTTGGCTGACAGCTTGGATGTTGCATTGGAAGCGCAACCCATTCGGGTGGCGGAGAATCTTTATGCTCAAGAGATCAATGTCTTGGCGGAGATTCGTGAACATTGGGGCGAGATGCAGGGTTATGTGGGTTCTGTGCTGCGCCGCGAGGGCATGAGCAAAGCACTGGCTGAAGAGATGGCAATTATCCCTGGTATGGAGGAGGTTGTTAGCCTGCTTCATATCAATCGTCAAGCCCGGACTGGTGAGTATGATCGTGTGATTGTGGATGCTGCCCCTACGGGTGAGACGATCCGATTGTTGACTGTGCCAGAGACCTTCCAGTGGTATATGGGACGTATGACGGGCATGGGGGATGCGACTTTACGCATGGCTAGCGGACTGCTGCGTCGGGTCATGCCAGAAAAAGACCCGATGACAGGGTTGAACAATCTGGTCGCGGGTGTCAAGGAATTGCAAAAGGTCTTGATTGATCCAGAAGTCTCTTCCTATCGCGTTGTACTGAATCCTGAAAAAATGGTGGTGAAAGAAGCGGCGCGTGCCGTGACCTATCTGGGGCTTTTTGGCTATCCCGTGGATGGTGTGATTGTGAACCGCATCTTGCCCGGTGTGGAGAGCGATGGGCAAGGAAACTCCTGGGTGGCAGAGCCTAGCCAAGACCCTTATCTCCAGCACTTGCAAGAGATCCAGGCGCGCTATCTGGGCGAGGTTGAGCGAGATTTCTATCCATTGCCGATTCTGCGTTCGGGCTGGTTTGATGTAGAGATGGTAGGATTAGCACGGCTGGAGGAGTTGGCGACGCGCCTTTTTGGCACGCGCGACCCTGGCGAAGTGATGTTTGTGGGACAGACACAGACCATTGAAGAAGAGGGCAATGATTATGTGTTGACCTTGCCACTCCCCCATGTGGAGCTAGATAAGGTAAAATTGAAGAAGCGCGGTGATGAGCTCTTTGTGACCATTGGTAATTTTAAACGCGAACTGCAACTGCCTTCGGTTTTGGCCCAGCGCGAAGCGAAGGGTGCTATGTTTGCCGATGGAATGCTCAAGGTGCGTTTCCCACCCGCATAGGGAATTGCACAGAAATCTGCATAAAACTTGCATAGAGGCTAATGTTTGTGACAGTCAACGATTCCAGCAAAAAAGATGCTAGCGACGACATACCGACTACTTCAGATGGCGTAACGCCATCTGAGACTCCATCTGGGGGCCCAAACGGAGTCTCGGGTGTTGTTTCAAGTTTGGTTTCAGGTGCGACCAATGGTTTGGCGACTAGCTTGAGTGCTGGCGCGGGCTTGTTGTTGGGTTCGCAAGTGGCATTGCGCGCTGGCATCTGGATGCAGCCGCGGCCCATGCCCCATCAACAGGCTTCCTGGCTCGATCATCCTTTGCGACTGCGCTATCGCAGCCCAGGTGACCTGTTGGGCATTTTTGGGTTGTATGATGGGTTGCATGTAGCGGATCTTGGCTGTGGAACTGGCTTTTTTACGGTGGAGATGGCGCGCAGGGTAGGACGTACGGGCATGGTTCATGCGGTTGACCTGCAAGAACAGATGATTGCCCGCACACAACAACGGATTATTGCAGCGGGGGTGGGTGAACAGGTGCGCTTTCATCATACCGGCATCCACTCCCTGCCTCTGCCTGATGATAGTCTTGACCTGGCGCTGATGGCGGCTGTGCTGGGTGAAGTTCCCGCACGGACTTTGGCGCTGGATGAAGTCCGCCGTGTACTTAAACCCGGCGCGCGTCTTGCCATTACCGAAGAACTGCCTGACCCGGCCTATGCGCCTGCGCCGCTGGTGCGTCGTTGGGCTGAGGAGGCAGGTTTTCGCTTTGGTGGGCTGACGGGTACACCTTTCTGCTATAGTATGATTCTGTTTGCTGAACCTTAGTCACTTTTCTTGATCACTTTTCGGTTCCTCATTGTAACTTGCTACTAACATTCTTCGGGGTAGCCCCCAAAAAGGGTCTATACGCCAAGGAATGGAGGGTAGAAGTTTTCACACAACCTGTGCGGCTTTTGTAAAGGCCGCGCTTTGTTTTGGAACCCATCTTCCCGCACAAATGGAACTCTCATGTTAGACTCTGATCTAAAGCTAGACTTACCGTATATTAGCAAAAAACTGCCTGGAATTGGCGGTCAGCTACGAGCGACCCCAGAGCATTTCTTGGTGGAAGAGATTCCGCTTTATATGCCGCAAGGCGAGGGGCAGCATCTCTATGTCAGTATCACGAAAGTTGGGCTTACTACCAAAGACGTGCAGGTTCAGTTGGCCCGACTCTTTCGTCTGAAGCCGGGTGACGTGAGTTATGCGGGCATGAAGGATAAACTGGCGCATACAACTCAAACGTTTAGCCTCAACATCGGTCATCAACCTCCAGCAGCGATTCAGGAATTTGTCGCCAGCGCGACGCAGCGCATTCAAGATCATTTGCCGGTAGATGTAAATTGGGCAGATTTTCATCGGAATAAGTTGCGTCTGGGTCATTTGCTTGGCAATCGCTTTGTAATCACCGTAACCAACTTGGCATGTGATTTAGATGAAGCCGTCGTGCGCGCCCAAACAATTGTTCAAGAATTAGGCCGGCTGGGAGTTCCCAATTTCTTTGGGCCTCAACGCTTTGGTTCTTC
>JBBQIG010000353.1:0-5987 GCA_038324715.1 Anaerolineae bacterium
GCCTTCCAGAGCCTAGAGCCAGTCGAGTAACATAACCAGCTATAGCCAACGGTGTGGACATCCAACTTGGTATGTCCACACCGTTGTTCCTCAAAATGGAATCGAAATGAGAACTGCATACGAACTTTTTGTGAAAAAGAAATTGCACAAGCAACAAAGGGATCTTACCTTGTGACCCTACTCAAAGAATATATACTCCCCAGATTGCTGCAATGGGTCTTGGTTATTTTCATCGGCGTGACGATCACCTTCCTCATTCCGCGGCTCTCCCCTGTCAATCCGGTAGACCAGGCAATGGGCCGGCTAACGACTTTCCAAAGTCTCAGCCCAGAAGCCACCCTAGAGTTGCGTCAATCTTTGCAGGATCTCTATGGTTTAGATGGCACAATTTTCGAACAATATGTCAATTTCTGGAAGCGTGTGTTACAGGGGGACTTAGGCCCCTCCTTTACCTCTTTTCCAATGACGGTTAACGCCATGATTGCCAACAGCATTGGCTGGACGATTGGTCTGCTGGGCTTCTCGGTCGTTCTTGCATGGCTACTCGGGCTTATTCTAGGGTCGCTAGCTGGCTACTTTCCAGATCGCTGGTGGTCTCGCATCCTGGAAAATACACTCGTCACCGTCTATCCAGTACCCTATTACATTTTGGCCTTTGTCCTGCTCATGATCTTCACCTACTACCTCCCGATTTTTCCATTGGTCGGTGGCGGCAGAGGGACACCAGGCTTCACTTGGGCCTACATTAGCACGGTGATCCAACATGGCTTTTTGCCAGCCCTCTCCATTGTCATTGGCGCACTGTCGTTCCGCTTTATTATGTCAAAAGCCCTTGCCAACAGCGAACGCTCTAGTGATTATGTTCAATACGCTGAATTAGCTGCCCTACCGAAGCGAAAAATTCTCTTTTCCTACCTCATCCGCAACACAATGTTGCCGCAGGTCACTGATTTAGGCTTATCGTTAGGTGCAATCTTTGAAGGAGCGCTGATCACCGAAGTGGTCTTCAGCTATCCCGGCATTGGCAGCACGCTCTACAACGGCATTGTTTCCGCAGATTACAACCTGATCATGGGCATCACCTTGCTCTCCATTGTTGGCATTGCGACAGCGTCGCTGCTCGTGGATCTCACCTATCCACTCTTCGACCCGCGCGTGCGCTATCGCTAAGAAATTCTCTGGGATAATGGTATCGGTAAAATGGTAATTGCAAGAGATCTGTTTCGTTACAGCCCTTCCTTTCGCGTCGGCATCTCCATCTTGACTGTGGTAGTGGCGCTCGTTATTCTCTCCTTTTTCTCCCCCTATGAACCAGATGATCGGCGCGCCGTTCCACGCAATGAGCCACCTTCCCAAGAATTTCTGCTTGGCACAACCTCGACCGGGCAGGATGTCTTCTGGATGCTCACCTTTGCGGTACGCAACACCCTCATTGTCGCAGGGATTGCAGTCCTCATTGGTCGCAGCATTGGCGTTCTGCTGGGCATGGTCTCAGGCTATGTCGGCGGCACCTTTGACCGCGTGATCTCCTCCATAGTAGACAGCTTCATTGTCATTCCGCGCCTGCCGCTGGTCATCCTCATTGCCTCCATATTGCGCGGGCAAATGACGCTGATTGGTCTAGCAATCATGTTGGGGATTCTCGATTGGGCCTATCCCTCCAAACGCTATCGAGCGCAAATTTTGAGCCTTCGCGAACGCGAATTTACCCATACGGGTGTATTTGCGGGCATGAATACCTTTAAAATCGTCGTGCAAGAACATTTGCCCTTTCTGATCCCCTTCTTGCTGGCGGATGTCGTCAGTGGCTTTCTATTTGCCATTGGTTTTGAAGTCACACTCGCCGTTCTCGGTTTGAGCGATCTTGATTCGCAAAGCATTGGCACCATGATCTATTGGGGCAACTATTACCAGGCACTCCTCACCAACCGCACATGGGTACTGATTGCCCCCATTGCAGCCTCAGTGTTCATCGTAATCGGCTTTTATCTGGTCTCGATTGGCATGAGTAGCTATCTGGATCCCCGCACGCGCCTCGCTCGCCTGCAAGTTAAGGGATAGATTGATGACGAATATCGTTGAAGTGAACAATTTAAAAGCCTACTACAAAACGCAAGCCTTTGGCGTTGCACGCACAGTCAAAGCAGTCGATGGCATCTCCCTGCAAATCAAAACCGGGGAAGTTTATGGCATTGCTGGCGAGTCCGGTTGCGGCAAATCATCGCTGCTCAAGGTAATGCTGGGCGCGCATCAGCCACCGTTAACAGTGGTAGAAGGCACAGTAAAGTACATCTTCGATGGTGAAGAAATTGCGGCGCTCTCACTCGACAACAACAGCCTGCGCGATCTGCGTTGGAAAGAGGTCTCCTACATTCCACAGGGTTCAATGCATGTCTTGAATCCAGTGCGGCGCATCCGTGACACCTTTCACGACTTTATCAGCGCCCACGAGTCATTGAGTAAGCAAGCCTCGATCGAAGCCACCCGCGCCTATTTGCAAGGGCTAGGATTGCCAGAGAAGGTGCTCACAGCCTATCCTCACCAGCTTTCTGGAGGGATGCGCCAGCGCGTCACCATTGCACTGGCAACCATTCTGTCACCCAAGCTGATCTTCGCGGATGAACCAACTACCGCACTCGATGTCATTGTGCAGCGCGGCGTCATCCAGCTTCTCAAGGAGATTCAGCAAAAGGAAGGCAGCACCATTGTGTTGATCACCCACGATCTAGGTGTTCACGCCAACTTAGCGGATCGCATTGGCGTTTTATACGCAGGCAAGCTTGTCGAGGAAGCGGACTCACGCACCATGCTCAAAAACCCGCGCCATCCCTACACCCAGTATCTAATCAACTCACTCCCCAAGCTTGATGAACGCGCAGAGCGTGTCAGCATCCCGGGTCGCCCACCCGCATTGGACAACCCGCCCAGCGGTTGCCGCTTCCACACCCGCTGCCCTTTTGTCATGGACACGTGCCGCACCATTGACCCAGAACTTCTCCCAATCGCTGCCGGGCATCGCGTGGCCTGTCATCTGGTAACAGAACCAGCCACAGCGGTGACATTTAAGCCAGAGATAGCAGAGGCAGACTATGCAACAAGAAGCTAGCCGGAATACATAGAGCGAGACAAATAGCGATATGAATACAGGAATCAATACAGGAATCAATACCGAGAGCAGTATAGAGATGAATGATGAATAGCGAGACAAGCAAGGAGTTGCTAGCGGCGGAAAACGTCACTAAGGTCTTTGCCGTTCGCCAGGGATTTTCATCCAAAGAGTTCCGCGCTGTGGACGAAGCAAGCTTTGTCCTCGACGCAGCCAAGCCTGAAATATTCACCATTGCAGGTGAAAGTGGTAGTGGCAAAACTACCCTGGCGCGCATCATCTTGGGCATGGAGCTACCCACAGCAGGCGAACTACGCTATAAAGGGCGCACCGTCTCCAAATTAAAATCGCACGAAAAACGCACTTGGTTCTTCAAGGAAGTCCAGCCTGTCTTCCAAGATCCCTTTGCTGCCTTCAGCCCACTCAAACCCATCGACCACTATCTCTACGAAACCGCACACAACTACAAGATGGTCGATAAAGGCGGGGCCGATGCCTACATCAATCAGGTGCTAACCGAGGTCGGACTGTCACTGGCAGAGATTAAAGGGCGTTACCCAAATGAACTTTCTGGTGGACAAGCCCAACGTGTAGCGATTGCGCGAGCACTCATAACCCGCCCGTCTCTCATCGTTGCCGACGAGCCAGTTTCCATGCTGGATGCGTCACTCCGCATGTCAATTGTCAACATGTTCCGCCGTCTCAAAGAGGAGCAACAGGTAAGCATCCTCTACATCACCCACGATCTGGCAACGGCTTACTATTGTGCAGATCGAATTGCAGTCATGCTACGCGGCTGGATTGTGGAGATGGGGCCGGTTGAGCAGGTGCTGGGCAAGCCCTTGCATCCCTACACCCAAAGCCTCAAGGAGGCTATCCCCCAAGCAGATCCTGACAAAGCATGGCAACAAAAGACGAGCCTCGTCAGTCTGGAGAGCGACGAGTACATGAGCCACGGCTGTAAGTTTGCCAGCCGCTGCCCTCAAGTGATGGCAGTTTGCCGCCAAAAGGTTCCCGGCAACTATCAGGTCGAAGGGCGCATGGTCAAGTGCTTCCTCTATGACGAGCAAAGCGCTGGCGCTGAACAAGTTGCCCGTAACATTGCTGGAGAGAATGCGTTGACCTCGGTTGCAGCCTAGAGTCTTGAGGGCATGCAGCCATATCATTGACCCATAATTTGGGCTGTGCTATAGTAAACATATCGTAAGCGTTACGAAAGCCGAGGCTTCTACTGCGACTACGATTGCCCCAAAGAGCGCACCCGACAAATTTAAGTAACGCAGATCATTTTGCTTCGCCCACTTCGGTTTGCTGCATGATGATGACGTTCCGAACTGCCCTTCTTCTTTGAATTCTTGCGCAGAGAATCATCACCTTCTACAAGTAGGAGTACACCTATGCTCAAAGTAGCTGTAATCGGTTTAGGAAACATTGGCAATACCCATGCCCCAATCTATCAGGCCGATGCACTGAGCGACCTTGTCGCTGTCTGTGACATCAATCGTGAACGCGCTGACAAAGCCGCCCAACGCTATGGCGTACCTGCTTTCTACAGCGTTGATGATCTTCTGCAAAATGTTCAACTGGATGCCGTGACCGTCTCTTCCGCGGGCACAGAAAATGGCGGCGACCATGCAACACCGACGCTGCAATGCCTGGAGGCAGGCATCCACGTTCTGTGCGAAAAGCCTATCTCCAACGACATTGAAAAAGCACGCGCCATGGTCAAGAAGGCCGACGAAAAGGGTCTCTACTTTGGCATCAACCTCAACCATCGCTTTGTACCCCCTGCGGCTAAGGCCAAGCAGTGGGTCAACGAGGGCAAGCTAGGCGACCTTCTGTTGATCAACATGACCATGTGGATCAACAATCCCAACGAAACATCGCCCTGGTTCCACCTGCGCGCGCTCCATCCCCATTCGCTGGATATTATGCGCTATTTCTGTGGCGATGTGCTGCGTGTTCATGCTTTTCTGAACAATGCACCCGGTCGCATCTGCTTCTCCAACGCCCAGATCAACCTAGAGTTTGCCAACGGGGTCGTGGGCCATCTCACTGGTTCCTATGATGCAGATCCACGACACAATCTTGAGCGTTGCGAAGTCATGGGCACCAAAGGCCGCTTCGTCTTGGATAACCTTTACGAAGAGTTGACGCTCTACCCACGCGGCAGCGAGGAACTCACGGTGATTCGCAACAGCATCATGGGCGGCCTCAGTGGCTTCGGCGCAACCTTCACCAACCGCATTCACCGTTGGCTAGAGCAGGTGGACGCAGGTGTACCGCGTGACCAGTTGGAAGCATCGGGCCATGAAGGGTTGGCAGTGCAAGAGATCATCGAAGCAGCCATTCGCTCGCATCATTCAGGTAAGGCCGAGGAAGTTCATAAACTGGAAAAGGTCGCGGCCTAGTTTCTAACCATCAACATCAATCCCGCTACCCTGGCGCGCTCGCGGCGTGCCTAGAAGGTTTGCGTCCATGTTACGCGTCGCTGTGATTGGCTTGGGAGCCATCGGCTCTCGGCATGCCAAACTCTATACAGAAGATCCACTTGCTGATCTGGTCGGCCTTTGCGATTGGGACCCTGCACGCGCCGAAGCCGCAGCCAAGACCTTTGGCGTACCGGTCTACCAGGACGTTCAGGAAATGCTTGAACGAGCGCGCCCCCAAGTTGTCAGCGTTGCTACCGGTGGCTATGAGTACGGGAGTGAACATTTCCTCCCCACCATGCAAGCGCTAGAATTTGGCTGTCATGTGCTGGGCGAAAAACCAATCTCCAACGAAATTTACGAAGCCGAGCAGATGGTCGCCAAAGCCAAGGAAAAAGGACTCTGCTACGGCATCAACCTCAACCACCGCTTCACACCCGCAGCCTTACTAG
>JBBQIG010000354.1:0-5985 GCA_038324715.1 Anaerolineae bacterium
TGCCGATCCGCCCATCAACAACAAAACGGGCATGAACCGTTCTGCAGTGGCGTTAATCGGCGTGGTCTGTGGTGACCCCTTGCTGGTGCGCTTTGGGCTGGATGGCTTTGTGCGTGCTGTGCGCGATTGGTGGCTGCCCGATGGTGGCACGCCTGAGTCACTTGGCTATGCCAGTATGATGCTCCACGGCATCTGGCGCACTGCCGAAACCCTGCGTCATTATGCGGATCCAGAAGGTGTGGATCTGCCCCCGATGCGTCTGGATCATCTCGATCTCTACCAATGGCCGCGCTATCGCGCCATCTGGCAGAACATGGCTTCTAGCCTGCTGCCTTCACTGGATTACCCGTTGTTGGCAGACAATCGCCTACCCTGTCACTTGTCGCCCATGTTGGCGGCGGTGCTTGCACATGCTTATCCCAGCGACCCGCATACCACGCTGCGTAATGCCATTGACCAAGTACCTCGTTGTTATGCGGGACGCATTTCGCAGTTTTGGTATGGCGCGCATTTAGAGGGTGCTGCCCTCTTTTATCGTCGCCCCGATGAGTCTACCGCTGATAGCCAAACCCCTGAGAGTCAAAGTGATAAGCTACCCACTTTTGCCACTGATCTTGCCCCCTATCTTAATATCGGCACATTACGCACAGGTGCAAAGGGTCGCCAGGGCACAGTGATTCTCTCCGCTGCTGATTGGAAGGGGCATCATCATTCTGATCACCTTAACCTCTACTACTGGCGCAATGGCCGCGAACTGCTGACCGACCTGGGTTATCTGTGGGATATGCAAGATCTGAATCCTAAGGTGAAACGGACATTGGCCCATCATGTGGTAGTGGTGGATGAATCCGAGCAGCGCAGCCAGGGGCGTCAAGGCAATTTCCATCTCTTTGCCCAAGCGCCGGCTCTTCAGGTCATGGAGGCATCGTCTAATGTCTATGCCCAGGCGACCCCTTATCGACGCACCGTGGTCGTAGTGGGCGAAGGTGATGCCGAGATCGTGGTAGATATCTTTCGTGTGGTGGGGGGAGCTATACATGACTGGGTGCTGCATGGCCCTCACAAAAATTGTACAATTGAAGGAACAACGCTTGCACCTTATGATGCGCCTCTGTATGACCTGACTACCATTCAGTGGGCATCCAGCACCGTAGAGTGGGTTGCCAGTTGGGATGAAGCAGGTTCACCCGCTTTTCGTGTGCATGTTCCCGCTTGTGCGGGGGAAGATGTTTTCGTTGGGCAAGGCTTTGGTCAACGTGCCGCGCGTGATTATGGAGCGACAGTGCCATATCTGGTGCGACGGCGTACGAATGTCTCCTCTGTGTTTGTCACCGCGTATGCCCTGGGCAACAACGTGCAGCAGGTCAGCGTGCCCTATCTGGACGAAGAGACGCTCGACGTGGTGGTACAGATTGGAACTGCTCAAGGAGTTCATTATCTGGTGAGTTCTGGCCCCAACGCTAGCGGCATCAGCGCACGCATTGACGGCAGACTGCTTGCCACGGATGGACGGCTTGCCATGATCGGCCCAGCGGGCGCAACCTTGATCGGTGGCACTTATCTGCATTGGCCTGCGGGGCAGCTTACACAACCGTTGGCATCTCTGAGTGGTACGATTTCAGAGACCTTTGTTCAACCAGGCTGTTCGGGGTTGCTAACAACGGGTGATCCTGTGCTGCTATCGGCCTTGGTGGGGCAGTGGATCTGCGTGACTACCCCTGCTGCGCCGGAGCGCACACGTTGGTACTCTGTGTTGGCAGTTGAAAAACAAGAGATAGCAGGTCGTTTTGTGCTGATCACCCGTCGCCAGCATGAAGGGTATGATGTTGACATGGATCTATCGCTTGAATCACATGCTGGCGCATCTTGGCGCGCCCACTTGATTTGCTCTAGCCAACAGACCCTAGAATAAATCCCGTTCTTATTCCGATCCTAGTATTCAAATTCTCGTGAGGAAAAGCTGTTATGGTTGCCACAACCCAGAATGAACTCGCCCTACATGGCGGCGCACGTCTGCGCTCTGCACCCTTTCCACAACGCGGCAATATTGGCCTGGAAGAGAAGGCTGCAATCAATGCACTCTTTGACCACGCTATTGAAACAGGCATTGCCCCTGGCTACAATGGTGATGAGGAAAATGCCTATTGCGCCGAGTTCGCTGCCTATATGGGCGGCGGTTATGTGGATGCCGTGAACTCTGGAACCACTGCCATTTATGTTGCGCTCAAGTCGCTCAATTTGCCTCCCTTTAGCGAAGTCATTGTGGCTGCGGTGACAGACCCTGGTGGGCTGATGCCTGTGCCGCTGCTGAACTTGATTCCCGTGATTGCTGACACCGTGCCAGGGAGCTATAACACGGGGCCAGAGCAGATTGAGGCGTTGATTTCGCCATTGACCAGTGCCATTGTCGTGGCGCACATTGCGGGCGAGCCGCTGGATATGCCAGCGATTATGGCAGTGGCGCGCAAGCACAATTTGCCGGTGGTCGAAGATTGCGCCCAGGCACATGGGGCCAAGATCAACGGGCAGATGGTGGGAAGTTTTGGCGACATTGCTGCTTTTTCCACTATGTCGGGTAAGCATCACTGCACAGGCAGCCAGGGTGGATTGGTCTACACTCAACGCGAAGAGTTGTATCACGAAGCCTGCCGCAACTCGGATCGGGGCAAGCCCTTCTTTCTGCCTGCTGGCTCAAGTAATCCCGTTGCATCCCTAAATCTCAACCTCAACGACTTTGCCGCCTCGATTGGTCGTGTCCAACTTCAGAAGTTGCCCGACATCAACAGCCGTCGCCAGATCATCGTCAGCAAGCTCAGTGAGGGCCTTGACGACCTGACCACCGTTTCGTTGCCCCCCTTGGTGCCTGGAGCCGAGGCGGTCTATTGGTTTTTGCGGCTGCGCTTTCATCCCGACCAAGCTACTTGTGACAAAGAGACCTATGCACAGGCGTTGATTGCTGAAGGCTTGACCATTAACCCCTCCTATCGCGCGGCATTGCCTCATACCCAAAGCTGGTTTGAGGAGCGGCGAGTCTTTGGCACGCCAGGCTATCCCTGGACAAGCCCTGATTATAAGGGTGATCCACAACGCCGCTTTCCCTGCCCCAACGCCCATGCGGTGATGGAGGATCACTACAATCTGCACCTGCACGAAAATTGGAGCGAGCAGGAGATTGAAGATGCCATTGCCATTTTCCAGCGCGTAGATGCTTATTTTCGCCGCGCCTAGTTTAATGGACAGCGTGATGGGCATAGCAACCCGCTGTGACCCTAGGGATCATCAAGAGAAGATACACCAAGGAGCAACACAATGCGGATTATTGATGCACACAACCATCCCGACTGGCATAAACATGGTCTGGAGAAATTTTTAGCCAACGCCGCCAAATACAATATCGAAAAGACCTGGTTGCTATCGTGGGAATGTCCTCCCACAGAATATGATCCCCACTATAACAACGTCATGGTCTTGGGTGACCAGGGCTATCCAATCCCTTTCTCGCGCTGCTTAGAGTACAAAAAAGCGGCACCTGACCAGATTGTGCTTTGTTATGCGCCTGATCCACGCCGACCGGATGCCATTGACCAACTGGATGCCGCAGTGGAGATCTATGGGGTGCGCGTCTATGGCGAATTGAAGTTACGCATGATGTATGATGACCTTGATGCCATACGCCTCTACCGCTACTGTGCCACACGCAACTTACCTGTGGTCGTGCACTTAGACTATGAGTTTGACACTGGGCGCAAGTATCCGCGCCCCAACTGGTGGTATGGGGGTGGGATTGAACCCTTTGAGCGCGCCGTGCGTGCCTGTCCCGAGACCATTTTTGTCGGTCATGCCCCTGCTTTCTGGGGCCATATCTCGGCTGGCGACCAGGCAAAGATCGAGCCATATCCCAAGGGCAATGTGGAGCCAGGTGGCAAGGTGCCGCAAATGCTACGTGATTACCCGAATTTGCACGCCGATCTTTCAGCAGGTTCGGCGCTGACTGCCTTGAGCCGAGATGCTGAGTTTGCTAAAGATTTCCTGATTGAATTCCAGGATCGGCTGCTCTTTGGGCGCGATTACTTTGACAGCCGTATGCAAGATTTCTTTAACAGTCTAGAATTGCCGCAAGAGGTGCTGGTCAAGATTTACGCCGAGAATGCGCTGCGCCTTGTGCCAGACGAGATTCCAGATGAGACGCCAGTAACAGCCTAAGCGGTTTTTTCGCCAAGTTCCTAAGCTACACTGTAAGGTAGGCCCCTTGTGGCCTACTGCACTGAAAGCGGGCGGGCACGGCGGGAACCCTTTGGGTGCCGCCCCTACAGCTTAACTCGTAGGTTGAGCGAAAAGACCACTAAGCGACCGAACACCTTCTGCAAGACATAAAGGTTCCTGGTGTGAAGCCAGGAAAGCCAGCTAATAAAGGCAACTAGAGGAGAACCCAATGAAGGTCTTTATGGTGACGGATATGGAAGGGGTGGCGGGCATTACCTCTTTTACCGCGCAATCCTATCCTGATGGTAAATATTATGAACAGGCGAAAAAGCTCGAGACAGCCGAAGTGAACGCGGCAGTGGATGGGCTGTTGGATGCAGGCGTTACGGATGTTTTAGTCTGGGATGGGCATGGCGCGGGCGGAATTAGCTTCGAGGATTTGCACCCCGCTGCGAAACTGCTGCACGGACGCCCATCGCCCCCCTGGTCGCGCCTGAATGAGGTGATTTCTCAATATGATGTGGTGGTGATTGTCGGTCAACATGCAATGGCAGGAGTGATGACGGGCAACCAGAACCATACCCAAAGCAGCCAAACCGTTGACTATTACAAGATGAATGGCAAGCCCATCGGCGAGATTGGGCAAATTGCGCTTTATTTCGGCTCCTTTGGCATCCCCCTTATCTTTCTTAGTGGTGAGATTGATGCTTGCAAAGAGGTCGAAGAACTTGTGCCAGGTGTGACCACTGCTGCCGTCAAGCAGGGGTTGGGGCGTGGCGCGGCGATTTCGCTCTCTGCCCAGGAGGCGCGGCGCTTGATTCGCGAGGGCATTCGGCAGGCGGTTGAGAAGCATGAGGCGACGCCAATTGAGCCGCTGGTTTGGCAGGGGCCTTATGTGTTGGAAAAGCGCTATTTCCATACCGACACGACGGATGCAGTGGCGTCGCAACCTGGCGTGGAGCGCGTGGATAGCCAGACTGTGCGCTTAAAGAGCGATAACATTCGCGACATAATTTATCGATAAAACATTTGTCTTCAACCTTTTAGAAACTTCAAGACTTTCTGAAAGGTATGAACACTCTAGTAGGAGCCAACGCTCGTGTCTACATCAACTCTTGCTCTACGCGGTGGTCAACCCACCGTTAGGCCCACCAATGAAGATATTTTTCATTGGCCGATTGTTACCGAAGAAGATGAAGCCGCCGTACTCGATGTGTTGCGCCGCGGGGTAATGTCTGGCACTGACATTACCCACCAGTTTGAAAAGGAGTTTGCGGCGTGGCAGGGCAGAACCTATGCCCTGGGTCACAACACGGGTACGGCTGCGCTCCATGCCGCCATGTTTGGCTGTGAAGTGGGGGTGGGCGATGAAATTATCTGCCCCAGCATCACCTATTGGGCCTCGGCACTTCAGGTCTTTTCGCTGGGAGCCACGGTGGTCTTTGCCGAGATCAACCCCGACACCCTCTGCATTGACCCTAACGACATCGAGCATCGCATTACCCCGCGCACCAAAGCGATTATGGTGGTTCACTACATGGGGCATCCTGCGGATATGGACCCCATTCTGGAGATTGCCAAACGCCACAAGGTGAAGGTGATTGAAGATGTCTCCCATGCCCAAGGAGGACGTTATAAGGGGCGCATGTTGGGGACGATGGGTGATGTGGCAGCCATGTCGCTGATGAGCGGCAAGTCGCTCGCGGTTGGCGAGGCAGGGATTCTTGTCACCGACGACCGCAAAATCTACGAACGTGCCGTTGCCTTTGGTCACTATGAACG
>JBBQIG010000355.1:0-5975 GCA_038324715.1 Anaerolineae bacterium
GCTGGAAGGCTCGCCAAAGCGATAGACCATCTTGTTGAGCTTGTAGATCAACTCCTGCACGCGGTTGGCTTCCGCCAAATCGCCGCCAACGGCTGCACGTGTCAGCGCCACAATCAGTTCTGGCACAAAGCCCGCAAAGCCAACCAAGACGCCATCGGCTCCCGCCAAAATCGACGACAGCAGATACTCATCATGGCAGGAGAGGTGGGGCACATCCGGCAATTCCTGCTTGAGCACGCGGTACTCATGCTCAATGCGCCCGAAGTCGCGTGTGCCAATCTTAAAGGCGACAACCTGCGGAATCTTGCCAATCGCCAGCAGTTCGTTGAGCGTATAGGTTGCCTTGCACCAGTTAGGATACTGGTGGAGGATAATCGGCAGGTCGGCACCATTGGCGACATCTTCAAAGTAGCCGATGGCGGTATCAGGTGTGCGTCCAAAGCGCAGCCAGTGGTGGCAAGGCATGAGCAAGATGCCATCTGCGCCCACCGACTTGACATCTTTGGAATGTTCAATCGCTTCAAAGCTGCCCTCACAACAGATGCCGCTGATGACCTTGACCTTGCCGCCCACTTCATCGGCAATAATCTCCGTCACTTTGACACGCTCGCGCGCCGTAAGCCCCATTACCTCGCCTGTATGCCCGTTGCAGACCAACCCCGTAATGCCATCCACATCGGCAAGATAGCGCACATAGGCACGCAATCCCGGCTCGTCAATGGTGTAATCTTCGTTAAAAGGACAAAGGGTTGCCGCAAAAACTCCACTCCAGGGATTCTCAAACATGGTTATTCCTCTCTTTAATCACAAATTTCTGAATCACAAATTTCTTCAAGTCCAAAGTGCGTGTTGTCTACCGATTTTGCGGGAATCGTTTCCAGCACTAGATAACAAGTTGTTGTTCAAAAAGTACATGCACACAGAGTGCAAGCAATTCAAAACCGAAAAGTTTTCGGTTTTGAATTGCACCCTGCTGAAGCCTACACCCGTGCGGCGCGAATCGACTGAATACCCGCCGACGCCGCTGCAACCAATAGCCCAACTTCAGAGCCGTAGCTGATAATCTCCATACCTGCCTCTGTCCAGCGTTTGGCATAGCCAAGATCATTGGCTTGGATGGCGGCTGCCACCCCATGTGCCTTGCAAGCCTTCATCACCTTCTCGATGGCTTCAACCACAATTGGCGCTTCGGGTTGCCCTGGCACGCCCAACGAAATCGAAAGGTCATTGGGGCCAATAAAGAGCGCATCCACCCCCTCAATCGCCGCAATGGCATCCAGATGCTCCATCGATTCGGCGGTCTCAATCTGCACCATGAGCATACTCGCAGCATTGGCTGCCGCCATATTCTCGCCCACAGGCCCTGGCCGAAAATCAGTATGTCCCCGGCTCATTGCACAGCCGCGACTGCCCACAGGTGGATACTTCATAATCGACAAGACTTCATGCACCTGGTCGGGGTGGATCACGCGCGGTAGCATAATCCCCTGTGCGCCGCCATCCAACGACTGAGCCACTTGGCTATAGGTCAACTCGGTCACACGCACAATCGGGGTGAGTCCCAAGATACGCGCCATGCGGCTGAGGTCGGCAATCGATTCATTGCTAAACGAGCCATGTTCATTGTCGATAATCACATAATCAAAGCCCGCGTTGAGCAAGGTTTGCATAATGGAAGGCTGGCGAATGTCGCCCAACATCGTGCCCAAGAGCAGTTTGCCTTCTTGCAGCGCGGCCTTGGCACGGTTTTCTGGAATTACAATCGGTGGCATCGAGATTTTCTTTCTAAAGTATTATTTCTTGTGAATCTTCGAGGAAGCCGGAAACCTTTGGCTGGTCTCCTCGAAGATGTCAGGCGACTACAGAGCTAGTAACCTTTGGTGCTAGTTGTGGTAGTAAATTTCGCTTCGGTTTGCGCTCAAAGTTGAGTAAAGAAGGTTAAGCATGGGCACGTGCCACTGTTGCTCGCATGCGCTCCGCAGTTTGCGATAACGCTGACGAGTCGCCCAGGTACGCATTATAGGCAAGATGATCGAGTCCGATATGAAGATAGCATGCCATTAGCCTTGCTACTCTGTCATGGGGAACATATCCCACTTCACGCCATCTTTTCTCCATTTCCAACCAAAGGCATTGCATATCTAGCTTGGGAAACCAGGGAGCCCAAAACTCGAACCATGCAAGATCGTATAGGTGATCTCCAAAGCGAGAGCAACCCCAATCGAAAACGCCTGTAATTCTTGCTTCGTTAACCAAAACATTGCGATTGACCAAATCACCGTGGATCAGACATCGGGGAGCTGAATCGTTAACCACTTTTTTGAGCAAGTCTAAACCCCAGCTAAACGCCGCATCGGCTTCGGGTGAAGCACGAAGTCGTTCTCGCCAACCGTAGGTACGTTGATTTGGATTCTCCTCTCCTATTGCCAAAAGATGGTTGGACCAACTGTTATGTGAGGCTTTACCCTCAATTCCCCAACCGCCAACTCCTATTGTAGAGGACAAATCTGCCATGCGCATTGCTTCCAACGCCGACACGAGCGAAGGGACAATTGCCAACCATTCACTTAAGCCAAGACTCTCAAGAGGAACGCCATAGGCTCGTGTAGAAATGGCATAGTATCCATCAAACGCTTCCCCGATATCAAGCACTTTAGGAATCGGCAAATCCGGAGCAGAATATGTATAAACGAATTGATCTTTTTGAAAGTCCTCAACGTGGTTTCCGAATCGGACCACAAGCGCCTCTTCACCTAGATGAAAGCCAAAACACCGTGACCAGGCTCCTTCTCCTATCAGCGCAACATCCGAGAGTTCACTAGTAAAATGACTGGTCAGAAACATCCGAGCCTGCCCGATATCGACGCCTACATCTTTTGGGTTGCTCATTCTTCAACTCACTTTCCAATTCCGCCTGCATCATTCTTCATTTTGATCAACTAGCACCAAAGGTTAGTAAGTTAATAGAGTCTCTCCAACGGGCCAATCGGCACCTCGATCAGCGCAGGGCCTTTCACCTGGAGAGCGGCACGCAAAGCATCCCCCAACTCGGTTGGGCCTTGTGCGCGCGTTGCCCATGCGCCAAACGATTGCGCCAACTGCACAAAGTCTGGGTTGTGGAGCCGTGTGCCAATCACACGCCCATCAAACTGCTCCTCTTGGGCGCGCATCACATTGCCATAGGCATTATCATTGAAGAGAACGACAATAGTCGAAATCTGATTCTGCACAGCAGTCGCCAACTCTTGGGCGTTGTACAAAAAGCCACCATCCCCACAAATCGCCACCACAGGACGGTGGGGCGCACCCAGCTTGGCACCCAACGCAGTGGGCCATGCAGCCCCCAAAGTTGAATGCGCCGACGCGGTGAAAAAGGCACGCGGCGCATAGGTGGGCCAATAGTTGCGCGCATAATAGCCCATCTGCGTCATGCCCTGCACCAAGACCGTCTCATCAGGCAGCGCCGCACGCATGGCTTGCATCAGATCCCACTGGGGCTGAAGCTGCTGGGTCGGGTCAAAGCGTGCGGCATTCAGCGCCGCCACCTCTTGCGCTACCGCTTCTACAGTGGGACGAGCGGGAGCTAATTCGTGGGTCGTTGCCAGCAACGCATCCAGTGCAGTCGCGGCATCCCCCAGCACTTCCACCCCGGACGCACCCTTGACCACGCCAGGGTCAACATCAATGCGGATCACTTTGGCGGGAAACTTGTCAAGCTTTTGGCTCATGCCCACGGCGACTATCACATCAGCCCCCTCGACCCGTTGGCGCAGGGGTGCATAGCGCAACTCGGCAAAGCCCAACGCAAGCGGGTGGCGATCTGACAACGCTCCCTTGCCGCTACGCGTGGTTGCCACAGGCGCACGCCAGCGTTCTGCCAACGCTTGCACTTGCTCCCATGCCCCGGCGCTCATCACGCCACTGCCCGCCCAAATCAGCGGGCGTTGGCTGCCCGCCATCAACGAAGCCGCTTGCTCAATCAGATCGGGCGCAATTGGGCATGGGTCATGCAGGGTGGGTGCAGGGGTGGGTGCTTCTCCCATCGCCACCAAAACCGCGTGTGGCACTTCCAGCCCGACAGGTCGTGGGCGTCCACTGGTTGCTTGGCGCACGGCTTCATGCACCAGCCCAGCCACTTCATCAACGCTATGGGCGCGTGCCGACCATTTGGTCAGGCTTTGTAGCACAGGCGAGACCTCGCCGCCCTGCCCATGAATTTTGTCCGCGCCTGTGATCACAAGCATGGGCGATGAACACGCATAGGCTGTAATCATGCCCGCGGTGGCATTGAGCAACCCCGGCCCTGGCACGAGAATGAGCGCCGCCACTTCACCCGTTGCGCGGGCGTAGCCATCCGCCATATACGAGGCAGCTTGTTCGTGGCGCAACGAAACATAGCGCATCCGTGGATGTTGATAGAAGGCATCGACCGCCTCATACTGACCGACACCCGGAACTCCCAAGACCAAGCGAATCCCTGCTTGATCCAGTGCATGCATCAGCGCATGTCCCCCATTCACCTGCGCCATTCGTTGGCCTTTCTAGCTGCTTTGGTCTAGTCCTAAATTCTAAAGCGGAATCTTAAACAAGTGAGCAGCGTTGCCACTGAGAATTTGAGCCAATGCCTCATCCGGCCAATTGCACGCCCGCACAGTCTCCAAAATCAACGCAATCTCTACCCACGGGTGGTCAGAGGCAAAGAGCAAGCGATCCGGCCCTGCAAATTGATAGACAAAGTCAAGCGCCAACGCCGATGGCGAAACCAGGTCGAAATAGACTTGGCTGTAATAGCTGCCGGGTGGACGGGTGATGTGGTCACGCCCGCGCTTCTTGACCTCGGTCTGCTCCTCCACGCGCCCCATCAGATAGGGAAGCACACCCCCAGCATGGGGATGCACCACCTGTAGGGTGGGGTGGCGTTCCAGCACGCCACCCAAAATCAGCCGCAACATGCCAATACTGGTATCTACCATAAAACCCAACATGGGGATCATGGCATAGTCGCGAAGGGTATTGCCCCAAGAAGGAACTGTTGGATGCAAGACAAGCGGCACACCGCGTGCCGCAACCTGAGCATAGAAAGGCTCCAACGAAGGGTCATCCAGCGGCAACCCTGCTACATGGGAGGGCATAAAGACGCCGCGCAGATCCAGTCTGTCTATGGCGCGGTCAAGTTCAATCATCGACGCGGCGACATCCGTCAAAGGCAGTGCCGCCAGCCCCACAAAGCGATCCGGGTGTTGCGCGCAAAGCTCGGCAACCGCATCATTGGCAACGCGCGCTCCTTCACAGGCCAACTCAGGCCCCAACAAGTCGGGCGTCGGGATGTTGATGCTCAGAACACTCACATCCACCCCTGCGGCATTCATATCTGCCAGCTTACGCGCCACACTATAGTCTGCCAAACGCAATATAAAACGCTGGAGATGTTCGCCACCGGGCGCATGATAGTCGAGCGTGTAGACGCCATTGCCCCCCTCGGCGCGAAACCCAGCCCCTTGTGCACGCGTCAACAACTCGGCGTAGGCGTCGGGGAAAACATGGCTTTGACAATCGACAACGGCTATCTTTGCAGACACGGCAGTTCGATTTCTCGAAAGGATTGGCGACTCATATATGCTGTGAGTACACTTAGAGAGTACGCTTAGAGCGTCTTTAGCTTGCCAGCCAGCGGCGTGCGCGTTCGTCGGTCAAAGGTTCGTCATAGGCCGAAACTTGCAAGCTCACCTGGAAGCTCTCCCCCTGTGCCAACTGGCGTGGCTTCTCCATCATCGGGTTATAGGTTGCCAAACCATAGTCGCGGATAAACCATTCGTGCGGTCGTTCACCCGGTACTGCCAGCATTAAGCCAAAGCTCTGCCCATTCGCGCACGACTCATAAGCAACATAGTCACAGGGTTGTTGCAGTGCGACTGCCGCCTTGCCTCGCCGCCCACCATCAGCAATCACCTCCGCCCCCACCATCGGCACCAAAC
>JBBQIG010000356.1:0-5971 GCA_038324715.1 Anaerolineae bacterium
TTGTGTTGGGAGTTGCCTTGTTGATCTTTACACTGGTGCAGATACGCATTGGGCAAAACTCGGATGCAGCGTAGAGATTGTGGGATAAGATTGGATAGAGTAGTGCATTGACCTTCCTCGGAGCTTGAAGCTCCAAGGAAGGGTATATCCACGACTGTGAAGGGCTTGCCCTCGGGTGCTATGGGATGCTCAGAAGGAAGGATGTGCCATGTTTGCTGTTGTTAGTGATTATCTTACCGGGACGCGCGGCAGAAGCCAGCTTCACTGTACAGATATCTTTACCTATCTGTACTTGACCTTTGGCACGCTGTTGATGTTTTTGCCGGTGCTTTGGCTGGTTCTTTCTTCCTTTAAAACACCCGCCGCACTGGTACGCTTCCCGCCTGACCTCTTGCCTTATGATGTGGAGACAGTGACGGTTCCTGGCTATGATGTACCACTGCCCCTCTACAACGTGACACTAGAAGGAAGCACTCGCCAGCTTGCCCAGGTGCGTCGCGTCGGATTAGAAGCACAGATGGTCGATCCCAACGACCCAGAGGAGATCATTCGGGTTGGAATCGACCAACGGACTGAGGTGCGCCAGTTAAGATTTTCTTTGGAAAATTATACAGAACCCCTTCAACGTTTCAACTTTTTGGTCTACCTACGCAATAGCGTGGTTGTCACGGTGGCAGCAACGCTGCTTACGCTGGTCATCAACAGCATGGCTGCCTTTGCCCTGGCAAAATATGAGTTCCGAGGTCGCCAAGCGATCTTTGTCGTCATCATTAGCACCTTGATGATCCCCATCTCGGTCATTCTTGTACCCGTCTATCTGGTCATCACAGGCATTGGCTGGAACAACAATCTGCTGGGTGTCATCGTTCCTGCTGCCGCCACGCCGACCGGGGTTTTCCTTTTGCGCCAGTATATGATCACCATTCCTGATGAATTGTTGGCCTCGGCGCGCATTGATGGGGCTTCCGAATGGCGTGTCTATTGGCAGATTGTGCTGCCGCTTGCCGCGCCCGCCATGGCAGTGCTGGCAATCTTTTCCGTCATGTGGCGCTGGAACGACTTTCTTTGGCCTTTAATTGTGCTCAGCCGCAGCGAGCTTTTTACCCTACAGGTGGGGTTGGCTGCGTTCCAGGGTGAACTCAATGTGCAATGGCACTATGTGCTGGCAATGACCGTGCTCACCCTACTGCCTATCACGCTCGTCTTTGCCTTTCTACAACGCTTTATCACCACAGGCATTGCGACGACAGGCATGAAATAGCAGCTATCTCTACAAAAATTCAAGTAATTCAACAAGTAGTTCAAATAGACAGGATTTACTTCAAATGAGCAACTGGTGGAGCACGTACCCTTGGCGCGAGATCCAGACCAATCTGCGCGAGATCGACATGATCGATATTCGGGCGGATCAGGTCGTCGCCGATCTTCAACGCTTCAAGGCTATGCTCTTGATGATCAACGCAGCAGGCATCATTGCCAGCTATCCCACTGAGCTACCCTTCCACTTCCAAAGCCCCTATCTACAAGGCGACAGTTTGGAGCAGATCATCGAAGCGTGTCATGCTGCCAATATCCGCGTGGTGGCACGCACCGATTTCTCAAAGGTGCGCTATTCCATCTATGAAATGCACCCAGAGTGGGCCTATCGTAGCGCAAGCGGGCAAATTGCCGACTACAACGGCGACGTGGCAACCTGTCTCAATGGCGACTATCAACAGAGCTATGCGCTTCAGATTATGGAGGAGTGCCTAACCAAGCTGAATTTCGATGGCATCTTCTTTAACATGGGCGGCTATCAGACGCGTGACTACAGCGGCAACTATTTTGGCCCTTGTCACTGCGAGAACTGCCAACAACGCTTTGGAGCCATGTTCAATCTGCCACTGCCCGTAAAAGAAGAAATGGAAGACCCCATCTATCGCAAGTATGTACAGTTCAAGCAGATTACCCAGTTTGAGCAAAAGAAAAAAGTCTACAACTTTATCAGCAGTCGCTGGCCCCATGTTGCCATTGCCTCGCATCGTGAATTTCGCCAGGGCTTCTTTCGCCAGGAATCGAACACTGCCATTGACCGCCCCTTGCCCCACTGGCAATACAACGCCTCGGACAACACCAAATGGGTCACCAGCAGTTTCCCCGAGATGGTCTCCAGCAATACCACAGTAGACTTTATCGACTTCCCCTACCGCCATGTCGCAGTCTCGCCCCATCAACAGGGGCTACGTCTTGCCCAATCGCTTGCCAATGGTGGCGCGCTGGACTTCTATCTCATGGGGCGGCTGGACAACCATGAGGATCGCTCTGGCTTTGCGTCAGTCAAGGAACTCTTCCACTATCACGCCGCTAATGAAGAGTCATACACGGGTCTCACCTCCAAGGCTACCGTGGGCGTGATTCACGGGCAGCATGGCAACATTAACGAATTTCGGGGCTGGTTTCGCTTCTTGGTCGAGCATCATTTCTGCTTTGATACGATTATGGAGGAAGTGGCGCTGGAATTGCCGTGGGATAAGTATCAGGCGATTGTGCTGCCCGATTTCCAGACAATTAGTGATGCATTGGCGGCAAAGCTTGACGCGTTTGTGGCGACAGGTGGCGTGCTGATTGCCAGCGGGCGCAGCGGTTTCCGCGATGAGCATTGGGAACCACGCGGCCAACCCATTGTCAACAGCTTGGGGATTCGCCAAGTCACACGCGTCAACACGGATACCCGCTCTTGCTATCTCAAACTCACAGACAAAAGTAACTTTCCGCACATGGCAGAGAGCGATCTGCTTTATCTGGATGGGCCATATATTGAAGCGGACTATGGGCAAGAGGCAGAACAGCAGTTGAACTTAATCCCACCCCACCAATTTGGCCCGCCCGAACGCTGCTACTATACCGATGTGACGGATCGTCCTGGCTATGTGGTGAACGCGCACGGCAAGGGCAAGGCAATCTATTTACCCTGGCTACCCGGAGCGCTCTTTCACCGGCAGGGCTATCCCAATACAAGTGACTTCATTGGCGATCTCATTGAGCATGTGGCGGGAATTGCGCCTGTGGGGGGTAATGTTTCGCCCATGGTGGAAGTGACCCACTTTGGCAATCACGAGCAGGGATTTGACCTGGTGCATCTGGTCAACGGTTCTGGTCACTTTGGGGTTAGCTTCTTTGCTCCTGTTCCCATGCGCGACCTAGAGATCACAGTGCCCTATTCCCATCATCCCAAAGAGGTGCGCGGGTTAGTCAGTGGCGGGGCCTACGAACATCAATGGGCAGACGGGCGACTAACGGTGCAAGTGCCACATGTAGGGCTATTTGAGGCTGTGCGGGTTGAGTGAGGGATCGTGGTGGAGTGAGGAATGGGGGGAGTGCGCTCAAATGGAAATGGTAGGCGGCTCCCCTGTCAGAACAGCCAATACATCTTGAAGCCGCACAGGCTTGCTGATATAGTCATCCATCCCTGCCGCAATGCATAGCGCCCGATCACCTTGCATGGCATTGGCGGTCATGGCAACGATCCGTGGCTGGGGTATCGATTCCGCTAATTGACGAATCTGGCGGGTTGCTTCAAGCCCATCCATCTCTGGCATTTGTACATCCATAAAAATGAGGTCATAAACGTGACGGTGCAGTGCATTCAGCACCTCTAGGCCATTGCCCGCAATATCTGCTTTATAACCTAATCTACGCAAGATATGGAGGGCTACCTTCTGATTGACCAGGTTGTCTTCGGCCAAAAGTATGCGAAGTGGATGCACCTCAGCCACTTCAAGTTCTGGAATGGGAAGAGTCGTACTCTTGGCAGAGTCAGTCTCCCCTGGATCAGCTAGAATGCGGCACAACACCTCACAAAGTTGCAAGGGTCTGATTGGCTTCGTCAATATTGCGCCAAAGAGTGCCGAATTACCCTGTAGATAGTTGCTAGTTGCGCCCACGGAGGTCAGCATAACCAAGGGGAGACGCCAGCTATTTCGTTCACTCTCTATATCACGAATAGCCCTTGCCAGTTGGAGACCATCCATCTCCGGCATCAGCATATCTAAGATAGCGGCATTAAAAAGGCCGCCTTGTTGCAACAAGGTGAGCGCTTCCGCGCTTCCAATGGCGGTAGAAACCTTCACCCCCCAGCTTTCAAGTTGCCGGCTTAGGATAAGGCGATTGATGTTGTTATCATCCACAATCAGGATTGACTTGCCGCTTAGGGCATCAACGCCTTTGCAGGCGGGAAGCTCACCCGGACTTTCTCCTTCTTGTACATGAATTGTAAAGTGGAAAGTAGCCCCGCGACCTTGTACCCCCTCACTCTCTGCCCACATCTCACCCCCCATCAGCTCACATAAACGATAACTAATGGCTAGACCGAGTCCGGTGCCCCCATAGTTACGCGTGGTGGATGCATCCACTTGACTGAATGACTGGAAGAGACGATGCATTTTGTTGATAGGAATGCCAAGGCCTGTATCACGCACGGCAAAGTGTAGACGGTAGAAATTGCGCTGTGACAAACTCTGGTCCGCGCCCTTGACCCTAGCGACAGGCGCTTCTACTGCCGCACGAACCTCAATCGAAACCTCGCCACTTTTGGTGAATTTGACGGCATTGGTCAGAAGGTTCGTAAGAATCTGGCGGAGACGGATCGCATCACCTATCACTGTAAATGGCGCACCTGGCTCGATCTCACAAGTCAGTTCAAGCCCTTTTTGCGCCGCAGCCACTGCCACAAGATCCAAAGACTCTGTTACACATTTATACAGATCAAAGGGGATCGCTTCAATCTCAAGCTTGCCAGCTTCAATCTTAGAAAAATCCAAGATCTCGTTAATCACGGAAAGCAGAGTATCACCACTCATGCGTACCGTCTCCACAAAACTTTGCTGCTCCTCAGAGAGCGGAGTATCCACCAGGAGGCTGGTCATGCCAATCACAGCATTGAGCGGGGTGCGAATCTCATGGCTCATATTGGCAAGGAATTCGGATTTAGCCATATTAGCCGCTTCCGCCTCCTCCTTGGCAATCTGTAGCTGACTTTCTAGGAGTTTGCGCTCTGTAACATCACGCCCGACCCCTTGCATCTGCGCCAGCGCGCCGTTGGCGTCAAATATCGCACGGTAAGTCCAAGCCAGCCAGCGCATCTCCCCATTTGGAAGGATGATCCGGTTCTCTGTGGCAACGGTAGGTGATTCGGGCGTAAGAGCGGTAAGTTGCTCCAGAATTGCGCTTAATTCCTCTGGAGGGATATCTGGTTGAAATGTATGTCCAATCAGCAGTTCGCGCTTCTGTCCCATGTAGCGACAGAAATGCTCATTGGCAAAGACCAAATTGCCATCAGGCGTCCAGCGCAGGATAAGCTCGGTTTGATCTTCCACCACAGCGCGGTACAGTTCTTCACTTTGGCGCAGCGCAGCCTCGGCATCTTGACGTTGGAGTGCTGCGCCCATTGTGCTAACGGCTGTTTGCAAAGCATCTAGCTCGGCAATCGACCATGTACGTGCCTGTACAGCATCCTCTAGCACCAAAATCCCCCACCATTGCGGTCCCACAAAAATTGGCTTGAGGACTAAGGATTTCACCCCATGGGCAGCCAACATCTCTTGTTGGCGTGCAGGGAATTCAAGAGCACGACCTACGATTGTCTCGCCTTGGGAGACCTGAGTGAGCCAGTCAAGACACTGTTCTTCTAGTCCAGCAATTAAATTTGGCGCATTCCATTGACCCTCAAAACGAATCCACTCATGTTCGCAAGAGAGAGATTGATAGCCTTCGGCATCTCGCCGCGCCTCATAGAAGCTAATACGGTTGACCTCAGTAGCCTGCCCCAAACTTGCCAGTACTTTTTGCAAATCATTCTCGCCAAAACTACTGCTGATAAAGTACTCTGCAGTCAGGCGTACAGCTTCCAAAATGGCATCGCGCCGTTGCAGCGTGACCTGCATCTCTTTCTGTTCGGTAATGTCCTCAAGCATACCGATGGAATACTGAACCG